>CAMVGH010000077.1 GCA_947166945.1 uncultured Clostridia bacterium | reverse complement strand
AATATTACGGCCGCTTCAATCAGGGCGTCGTTACCCTTAATCTGCCCGATATCGCACTTTCTTCCGGCGGAAACAAGGAAAAATTCTGGAAGATATTCGACGAAAGGCTGGAACTGTGCTACCGTGCGCTCATGTGCAGACACAAGAGACTGCTCGGTACACTATCCGATGTGGCTCCGATACTCTGGCAGTACGGCGCTATCGCAAGACTTGAAAAGGGAGAGCCTATAGACAAGCTCCTGTTCAACGGATACTCCACTATCTCCCTCGGATATGCGGGACTTTATGAGTGCGTGAAGTATATGACAGGAAAGTCACATACCGACCCTGACGCAAAGCCGTTCGCTCTTGACATAATGAAATATATGAACGACGCCTGCAAGAAATGGAAGGCAGAGACAAATATCGACTTCTCGCTTTACGGCACTCCGCTTGAATCCACGACATACAAATTCGCAAAGTGCCTCCAGAAGCGTTTCGGCATCATTGAGGGCATCACAGATAAAGGCTATATCACCAACAGCTATCATGTACACGTTACCGAGAAGATCGACGCGTTCTCGAAACTCCGCTTCGAGGCTGAGTTCCAGGCCCTCTCTCCCGGTGGAGCTATAAGCTATGTGGAAGTGCCGGATATGCAGAACAATATCGAGGCAGTGCTGCAGGTAATGAAATTCATTTACCTCAACATCATCTACGCCGAGCTTAATACAAAGAGCGACTACTGCCAGAAATGCGGCTGGGACGGCGAGATCAGTATTGTCGAAGAGGACGGAAAGCTGATCTGGAAATGCCCGAACTGCGGAAATACCGACCAGAACACAATGAATGTCGCAAGACGTACCTGCGGATACATCGGTACACAGTACTGGAACCAGGGACGTACACAGGAAATAAAGGAAAGAGTTCTTCACTTGTAATAAAAACGGTTCCCCGTGTCATAAGGCGCGGGGAACATCTGTAAGGTGAAAATAATGTATTACGGAGAAATAAAAAATTACGATATCGCAAACGGACTCGGAGTGCGGGTGTCGCTCTTCGTATCCGGATGCACCAACAAATGTGAGGGCTGCTTCCAGCCGCAGACATGGGATTTCAGATACGGGAGACCATTCACGGAAGAAACCGTTGACGAGATATTGGAAATGCTTGACCCGGACTACATCAACGGACTTACCGTCCTCGGCGGAGAACCTTTCGAGCCGGCAAATCAATGTGAGCTTCTGCCTTTTCTCAAAAAAGTAAGGAACATTTATCCGGATAAGGATATCTGGATATTCTCGGGATTTACACTCGATGAGCTTACTGCGGAAGGAAGTTACTGCCGCACGGAGTTCACCGATGAAATGCTCGGACTTGCCGACGTACTGGTGGACGGAAGATTCGTACTCGCAAAGAAGAATATCGCTTTGCAATTCAGGGGTTCCGAAAACCAGCGTGTCCTTGACATGAATAAGACACGAGAGACCGGAAAACCGGTGCTGCTGGATATGCCGCGGTAACTATTTCTTCACGGCGCTCCCGAACAGGTATATCCCCGAAAAGGGATCGTACCCTACCCCGCTTACTCCGTTTGCGCGGAAAACATATTCCTTTTCAAAACATAACGGGATAAAATATCCGTTGTCTATAATGAACTGCTCCGCTTCAAGACAGTATCTTGCGGCGGAGTTTTCGTTTGCCGCCGTCACGGCACTGTTCAGTATATTTTCGAGTTTTCCGCTGTTCACACCGGAGTAATTTGCCGATGAAGCCGCCGAGAAACGGTTCAGATACGATATCGCCCCGCTGCCGCCCCCGCCGAGGCGTACCAGCGCTATATCAAAATTTCCTGCCCGGAGTGCGGAGATATAACTGCCAAAGGGCAGTTCCGAGATCGTGCAGTATATTCCGAAATGCTTCTGCCAATCCTGTATTATCTTTCCGAGGTGTTGTTTCAGCATTGTTCCTTCCGGCAGAAGGATATTTATGCCCGACAGCGCCCCGTCATCAAGCCCGCGTATGGCACGCTGTCCGCGCTCATTGAGTTCGTCTTCCGGATAATGCGCCGTTTCCGGCATTCCCGCCAGCGAACGGTAATCTGTGCCGCCGACCGTAATACCGTCCGGCACTATCCTGTCCGCAGATGTGTATATCTCCCCGTCAAACTCACCGTTTACATACCCTCCGAGCGCTATGCGCAGATCCGGGTCGGAGAATTTGCCCGCCGTATTGAACATCACGCCCCATACGGACGCGGAATATGTGCTGTATTCATACTTTCCCGCAAGCTTCATGATCTGTTCGCTCACGGCTGTGCGGAACACCTGCGTGTCTCCGGCGGTAAACCATGTGAATGAGTCCGCGCTGATGTTGTATGTAACTCCCCGGGGCGCTGTATCAAGAATATCGGCATTGAACGGGTTGCGTTTAAGTTCTATGAAGTTCCCGTCTTTCGTCCACTTATCATAATGCCAGCGCTCCACGTAAAAACCGCCGTTCGACCCGATACACCCGCCGACAAGCCCGTACTGGCCCTCCGTAAGCTCATAATAGTTTCGATTGCAGGGCATTGCCGGAGCCGCCGCGAGCATAGCTTTCAGATCAGTGCGCGGTTCTTTGAGAGTGATGACGAGCCGGTATTTCCCGTCAGACCTCACGCCGAGCATCTCAGGGTTGCTCATGACGCCTGTATTGAGTTCCTCGGCATTTTTTATGAAATAATATTCTTTTGCCCGCTCCGAACATAGCTCCGGAGATATGAGCCGCCGAAAGGCAAATACATAGTCATCTGCCGTACACTCCTCGGCGAAATTGTCTCTTCCGTACCAGAAGATCCCCTCACGCAGACGGAATGTCCACTCAAGTCCGTCATCGCTCACGGTACTTTCCTCTGCCATTCCCGGAACGATCACGCCGCCGTCGGAAATTCTGTACAGACCGAGGAACACATTCGCTATGATCTCCGCGCCGCAGTCATCTGCACAGGTCTGCGGGTCAAGGGATACGGGACTTCCGGATATCACGGTATCAAAATACTGATCGTATCCCTTGCGGGGATCCTCCGTTTTTCCGGAGCCGTCACACCCCGTAAACGCAAAGAGGGCTGTCACAGCGAATGCGGCAGCCGTTAAGCACGATAACAGCTTCTTACAGTTCAACCGTTACAGCCTCCCCTTTCCGTAAACTTTCAGGGACATCTATGATACGCTGATTCCGGCTTCCGCGGAATGGCAGTTCCAGCGTGCGCTCCGCAAGCACGAACCGTCCGTCCACGAGCAGATCGAGCTGTCCCAGCAGTTTGCCGACAAACTCCTCTTTCTCACTTTTCTTCATCAGCTGTTCAAATGTCCAGCCTGTATAGCTCATAACATGATAACCGTCCTCTTTCAGCTTCACGGCAAGATCATACAGCGGCTCCGGCTGGCAGAAAGGATCTCCGCCGGAAAATGTGACGCCCTTTACAAGCGGGTACTGCTTTATCTTCTCATATATCCTGTCCGTATCCGCAAGCCTTCCGCCGTCGGGATCGTGAGTCTCCGGATTATGACAGCCTTCGCAGTTGTGCGGGCAGCCCTGCGTAAACACCGCGAACCTTATCCCCGGACCGTCCACAAAGGATTCCGGCACCAGTCCCGCAAGCCTTATCAGCATAGTGAATGCTGCCCCCTTAATCGTAATCTCTGTTATTTGAAATGAACGAACGTACACGAAGCGGCACTCCTATATCAGATGCCCTTTCGCGGCACTTCTCCACTTCTTCCTCGCCTATCACATCGACCACGGTGAGTTTGACATCGGGTATGAAAGAATGGGTGACGATGGCAAAGTTCAGCATGGAATTGTAGGACGGCAGTCCGAAGCGTGATTTCGTGATCTCATAGTATTTTTCGGGATCGGAAGCATTAAGGCTGATCGAAACACTGTCAATGACTCCCCTCATTGAATAGAGATCAAATGTCGGGTGCATCAGCGATACGAGCCCGTTTGTGTTTATGCGTATCTTCATTCCTGTTCTTCGCTTGATGTACTCGGCGACTTCGATAAGATCCCACGGACGTTCCATAGGCTCTCCATAGCCGCAGAACACCACTTCGCCGTATTTCTGTCTATCGACCTGCTCAAATGCCTGCACTATCTCATCGACTGTGGGCTCATGCTCCAGCCACAGACTTTCGTTTTCTCCCACTGTTTCATCGTTGTGACGAATACAGAATGTGCAGTTGCACGGGCATTTGTTCGTGATGTTCGCATAAAGCGAACCGTTCAGATCGTAGAATATCTTCATTGCTTTCAATCGTATCATCTCCTGTGATATTAATTACAACGTCCTGTCCGTAAATGGGATATACCTTTCAATCCGCATACATTATCCGTCCGGTCTCGGTATCTATCTTCGCCCTGCCGCTCTTCACGGAATGTGCTATGCCCATTGATACCGCAAGCTCACCGGATTCGGTCGTGCGGGCGGCTCCGAATGTCTGCACCGTGTTCTTCACAAGCTCGGCGCGTTCAAGGCTTATAGAGTTTTTCAGTATGTTCACCACAGCTCCCGCTATCTCTTCGGTGGCAACATCGTCAAGCCTGCGCTTTTCGCCTCCTTCGGAAGTGCCGCGGAAATCAGTGTACTCCGTGGGTTCCTGATCCCTGCGCCATACGAATATCAGATCATTACGGGAAGTCTTTTTCAGATCGAGACTGTCAAATATCTCCGCAAACCGGTTCTCTGCCTTCGCGCTCATTTTAGTTATCCCGAACGCGCCCAGAACACGGTGCAGCAGAGTATTCCTGCTCACCGGAGCTTCCGCTTCGACAGTCTCATTTATTATACGCCTGATCTGATTGTCTGAACTTCTGTCGTAATAATATTCCTGATCTCCGGCTGTTTCCGGGATATACGGCACATAGAATTTCGGAGTTTCGCTCTCCGAAGGCTCATCTTTCTCAAAAGTGATCTCACGCTTTGCGGGAACCGTTTCCTCAACGACACCTTCTCCGCTGCGGAATGCCTCCAGGGTGCTGTCTATCTCCGCCTTCAAACGGTTCAGTTCTTTTCTGTCATTATCCAGCCAGTCAAGGATATGCACGTTCAGTATCTTCCAGCCAAGCCCCGAAAGTACCGAAGGCTGTACGATATTGCGGTCACGGGCGTTTGTAAGCTCGAAATTGCTCCTGCTCTCGCACATTATACCCAGCAGGTATGTGCCGTCGCTGTCGGGGTTTACTATACCGATATCTATTTTATATTCTGACTGCCCTATCCCGCGCTTTACGGTATAACCGGCTTCGGTAAGCGCCGCGGCAACTGTGTCGGCGAATGCGGCATTATCCTTTTTCTCCGTTCCCGCCGTCTTGCGCACGGGAAGTGCTGAATTGCCCTTTGCGGCAAAATCGAGAAATCCGCGAAGTCCCGCAACGCCCTCGGAGCGTGAACGCGCCGTATCTATCTGCTCGGGGCGGATAGTCGAAAACACGATCATTTCCTTTCTCGCTCGGGATATGGCAACATTGAGTCTGCGCCAGCCGCCGTCCTGATTCACGGGGCCGAAATTCATCGAGACTTTTCCTTCCTTGTCGGGTCCGTAACCGATAGAGAAGAGTATGACATCGCGCTCGTCGCCCTGTACGTTTTCGAGGTTCTTTACAAGTATCGGCTCATGCATTTCATTTGCGTACTGCTCAAGCTGCGGATCTTTCCGCAGCTCATCGGCTATCATATCATCAATGAGTATCTGCTGTATGATATTGAAAGTTACTACGCCAATGCTGTCCTTCCGCAGAACGGAATCGGACAGGCGGCGGACGATCTCAGCGGTTACCGCTTCCGCTTCAGCACGGTTCTGTTTGGAGCCGCCCTTGTCGTAGAAGCCCTCCACGTGCCGCCATGTGACCTTGGAAACAAGATCGTCCGGCGAGGGGAATGTCCTGAGACTGTTATCGTAAAATCTGCTGTTGCTGTAAGAGATAAGGCTCTCATGCCGTGAACGGTAATGCCAGAGCAGATGTTTCTGCGGCATTGCGAGCGCAAGGCAGTCGTCAAGAACACTTTCAAGGTCTTCCTTGTCTATGTGCTCTTCATCGGTATGGTCGGCAGTAAAGAACGATGTGGGAGGAAGCTGTTTCGGGTCACCGACTACGACCACGTTTTCGCCCCTTGCTATCGCTCCTACCGCTTCGCTCGTCGGCAGCTGGGAAGCCTCATCGAACACGACAAGGTCAAATTTCGGATAGGAAGGGTCGATGTACTGCGCCGCGGAGATAGGACTCATCAGCATACACGGGCAAAGGCGTCCCAGCAGATTCGGGATACTGTCGAACAGCTTTCTTATCGACATTCCCCTGCCGCCGCTCTTTATCGCCTTCTGCAATATCGCAAGTTCCGATGAATTCGCAGTCTTGCCCGAAGATGTATCCGGTACTTTAGCGGAAAGTTTCGAGACAAGTTCCTCTATTGTAAGCTCCTCGAAACGTGCCGAAAAATTGCGGTACTTTTCTACAGTGCGGTCAAATTCCGCACCCTGGAAAGCTTTAAGGAGCGGTTCGGAGGACACTGCCGATGATATCACCGACTTGCATACCGCCGCGGTAAGTGAAGGCTTCAGGCTGTTCTCATCAAGAGTACCGTTCCGGTATCCTTCCGCCGCGTTTTTCAGTCCCAGTCCGTTGAGTTTCCTTATGCTGTTTTCAAGTACGACACGGTCGCGGAGACTTTCCGCGTTTTCACAGCAGCCACGCGCTTCCGCTGCTATGCTGCCGAACATATCCGCGCCGCATACCCCATATATATCTGTGGAGAACTCTTTCTTCATTCTCCCGCAGATGTCGGTAAGTTCAATATAACGCAGTTCCGCTTCGTTAACGGCGGTCTTTATCCTCTCGTCGGCGCTGTGGGCGATCACCGCGCTCCTGAATTCCGGGGAGGCATCAAGCATCATATCTCTTATTTCAAACGATACCGGTACCGCTTCTTTTAGTCTCCCGAACGCGGTGTTCATACCGCGCCAGTTCTCTCCGAAATATTTTGTGACCGACGGATCCGCGGCGTTGATCATAGCGGAGAGCTGTCTGTATTCCGACAGAGTTCCGAGTATCTGTACCAGATTCTCTTTTGTGACCGCAGCCGGGTCTTTCGCGTACAGCGCAAGTTCCTTTACCTGCTTGCCGGAACCGAATGCTTTGCTTATGAAATTTCCCTGCTGTACCTTTTTCCAGTTTATAAGCGCCGCGTCAGGGTCGTAGCTCCAAACGCTCGGCTCAAATCCGGAACCGATCTCCGCCTGTATGGAGTTACAGCGGATGCCCGCATCGATCAATTTATCCATTTCCCCGCGAACAGCAGCCGGATCGGTGCCTCCGACTATCCCGCCGAGTATAAGTTCCTGCCCTGTCACCGCTTTCAGCAGACGGAATGCAGAGTCTGCCCCCGATCTGTCCGAGGGCATGGGACAGCCGAGCGCCGTGCCAAGTTCTGTATATGCTTCCGCCGCGTCGGCAGCCTTGTTCGCGAGCAGTTCCGACAGTTCGGAGAATGCGCTGCGCAGCTCTATCGTGTACTCGGACAGTCCGACATTCTTCAGGGGAGAATTCTGTAATCCTCCAAGTTCTTTTCCCGCTGCCGCAGTATCGGAGACGGTTTCCAGCCATGCAGCATAATCGGCAGCCGATGCCGCACCGACAAATCCGCTGTCAAGGGTCAGTTTCCCGTCATACGCCTTTACAGCCTCATATCCCGCCACCGCGTCATAGACCGACATTCCCGCCGAGCGCACCTTATACAGCGCGGACATGGTATCGTTCAGCTCTTTGCGCAGAGAATGAAGTTTCTCCGCCGTCTGTGCATATTCTTCCGGAGACTTTATACGGCTCATGCCGAGAGCTTCTTCAAGCTGGGACAGTACAGCGCGCTTCTGGGATTTGTTGGAGTGGAGTTCGAGACAGAACGGATCAAGCCCTATCTTTTTCAACCTCTTCTGCACGACCGACAGCGCAGCCATTTTTTCGGCGACAAAAAGCACCGATTTCCCATGGAACAGCGCGTTGGCTATCATATTCGTGATCGTCTGGGATTTACCGGTGCCGGGCGGTCCGTGCAGCACGAAGCTGCGCCCGAGGGACGCTTCATATACTGCCGCAAGCTGCGAGGAATCGGCACTCATGGGTACCGCCATATCTACCGGAGCAAGCTGCTCATCAAGATCATGGGGCGAAAGTTCTGTTCCCTCGTCCGCCCACTCGGTCTTCCCGGACATAAGGCTCGCCACCACCTTGTTCTTCGCAAGGTCTTCCGAGCGGTTCCGGATATCGTTCCACATTATGAAACGGCTGAATGAGAACTGACCGAGGAACGCTATCTGTTCGATGTCCCAGCGTTTCTTTGACATTACCGCCTGACGTACCGTGCTGAACACAAGCGGAAGATCAACACCCTTTTCATCCGCCGGCAGCGGGTCAAGCCCGTTTATGGAAATTCCCTGATCCTGACGCAGCAGTTCAAGGAGGGTTATATTCATCTGTGTCTCTTCCCCGCGCACCCGCAGAGAATATGACTTATCCTGTATCTTTCTCACAAGTTCGACCGGTACAAGCACAAGCGGCGCATATCGGGGCTTTACCGCCTTGTCGCTCTCATACCAGCGAAGAAATCCCAGAGCAAGATACAGCGTGTTCGCACCGTTTTCCTCAAGGCTCACCTTTGCGTCACGGTGCAGTTTTTTCAGAGTCTTTTCAAGCTCTGTCTCGCTTATGAATGTACGCAAGCGGTGGTTTTTGAACTCCGACTCCGCGATCGCGGATATCTGCTCCCTGTCATTCTCTATCTCATATATACGGCTGTCCGACAGCGTAAATGACTGCTCCGCCGGTGACGGCATGATCCTGAAACTCCCGCCGTCCGAGATCTCGTCCTCCAGCTTGTTCACATCGGACACCATGAACTGAACGTTCGATGATGTAGGACGGAAATTCAGCAGACTGTTGCGCAGGCTGAGGTCGAGCAGTCTGCGTTCCCAGATCATCTGTTTCGTAAGCTCTTTATCGCCGGCAAAGCTCCCACGGCGGGAAGTATCGATATGTCTCGGCTCGGAAGTTATATCACCGGCATCACGCTTACCGTAATCCACCGCCCTGTATGAGCCGTTTTCCGCAACTCTCGCGGGTATGGGTCTTATACCGCTCCCGCGGCATCTCCTTACATCAACGGCATAGTGGAATTCTCCCGGCTGCTCCAGCTTTGCGAGAGCGTGTTTCTCGGCATGGGCAAAATCGGTGCTGCTGCCCGCGACATAGTCTGTACACTCAACTGCACATATCTTGTCTATGCCTTCCGCGGCACGTTTTGTAAGTGCAGTGGGGTCGTCTTCCGCGCAGTCGGCAAACGTCTCGTCCTCCAGCCAGAAACCGCCGAAACAATGCCCTTTGACAAGTATAATAAGGGGATTCAGTCCTATCTGCTCAAGACAGGACGCAAAAAGCAGTGTGAGATCAAGGCAGGTCCCGCGCTTTTCGCTGAGCACCGTGTATGGCAGACGCACCCGCTGCCCCGATCTTTCAAAGCTCGCCGGAGGTACGGTGTAGGCTATGTTTTCCTCCTGCAATGCCGCATAAATGGCGGCAGCCTGCATCTTGACCACGTTCGGGTCGCCGCTCTGATAGCCGGTGAACGACGGTGAATCCGTCCATTTCTGCATATAAGCAGATGCCTTTGAAACCACTTCACCCACACGGGGGTGATTTGGAGCCGTGAATGCCGATATCAGCTCCGGCATTATGTTTGCGCCGCTCCACTCATCGTATGCAAGCACCTCTGTCGGTATGTCGGTCTCCGCAAGGATATCCCCGCCGGAACATACCGATATATGTATATTGCCTACCGTCTTTTCGGTGAGTGAGAAAAGGAAGTCTGTCGATACGGTGAGCTTTACAGGCGATATTTCCGTGCTTTTGCCGGCTTCCGACGTACCGAGCGCGTATTCATACGGCTTGACGAATTCCGGCTCAAACGATGCCCTGACCACTGTATCTTCGTATGACGATGCACCGCTGTTTCTGACAGTGATGCTGCGTATCAGCGGTATGTAGTTCTGCTGCATCGCAAAATTGAACGTACTCGTGACCTGCGCTTCTATCTTTATGTTTTCGTCCATATCCCGTATTCCTTTCATTTCCCGAGTTCAGCGGTGCTTTTATATATTATTGAACCGCTGGAGGAACTGCTTTACTCTGTCTGAAGCATTTTCACCGAACAGGCGGTCCGGCGCTCCCTGCTCCACTATATATCCGCCCTCCATAAATATTATCTTGTCTGCAACATCGCGGGCAAATCCCATTTCGTGGGTGACTATCACCATAGTCATTCCCTCTGCCGCAAGCTCTTTTATTACTTTCAGTATCTCGCCTGTGAGTTCGGGGTCAAGTGCGGAAGTGGGTTCGTCAAAAAACAGGATCTCCGGACTCAGTGCAAGGGCGCGGGCTATCGAGACACGCTGCTGCTGTCCGCCGGACAGTTCACACGGGTATGCTTTTGCCTTTGTTTCGAGCCCCATTTTACGCAGAAGTTCCATTGCCTTTTCTTCCGCTTCCGCCTTACTCTTTTTCAATACGCAGACCGGAGCTTCTGTGATGTTTTTCAGTACAGTCATGTGCGGGAAAAGATTGAAATTCTGGAATACCAGCCCGGTTTTCAGACGTATATCACGCAGGGCCTTCGGATCCGCATAAACGCTTTTTCCATTTTCGTCCGAAGTAAGCATATCAGCGCCGCAGAGACGTATGCTGCCGCCGCTTGCCTTTTCAAGCTGGGTTATGCAGCGAAGGAGCGTTGACTTGCCGCTTCCGGAAGGTCCGATCACCGCGACTGCTTCTCCCTTTTCCACATTGAAACTTATATCACGGAGCACTTCGAGACTGCCGAAACTCTTGGACAGATTTTTTACTTCAAGCATCGCCATTCCGTTCCCCCCTTATTTGTAATAATCCAGTTTTTTCTCAACAAAGGAGAATACTGCCGTAAGAACCGTTGCAAATACAAAATAGAACACGCCCGCCATGAACAGAGGCAGCAGCGACGCATACAGCGGCACCTGCTTTTTCGCTATGTACATTATCTCCATATACGGTATCGCGGAAGCGAGGGACGTATCCTTGACAAGAGTGATTATCTCGTTGGAGCTTGCCGGGACTACACGCTTCACCACCTGCGGGAGGACTATACGGAAAAATGTCTGGAACTTACCGAATCCGAGCGCGTCCGCGGCTTCATACTGCCCTTTCGGGATAGATTCGATGCCCCCGCGGAATATCTCGGCAAAATACGCGGCATAATTCAGAACGAACGCTATCAGCATCATATTGAATGTATAGCTGTCACTTCTGATATCAACACCGTTAAGCAGGTCTTTCAGGAACTGGGGGCAGATATCGCTTCTTACTATGTACGGAACCGAATACTGCGCCACGATCAGCTGCAATAACAGCGGCGTTCCGCGCATTATGAGTATGTATATGTTTGTAAGCCATGATACGGGTTTGAACCTGCACATTTTCAGCTGCGCCACCACCATTCCGAGGGGAATGGAGTACAGAAGAGTAAAGAAGAAGATCCTGAGCGTCGGGACTGTATATTGAAGCATCAGTCCGAACAACGTCTGTATCTGTTCACCGGTCATAATGAAATCCTTCCTTGCGTCATATTACCGCAAAAACAAAGTAATACGGTAAAGCATAATGTTACAGGATATATTATACCACAAACGCGCAGCAAATTGCAAGGGCTTTGCACAAAAAAACAGCCGCAGTATCTGCCGCGGCTGTTTATGGATGGTATATCTTATGATTATTTTACCGTTGTGATATCGCTGCCGAACCACTTTGTGGAGATCTCGCCGAGCTTACCGTCGGCTTTCATTTCGCTGAGGGTCTTCTGCACAGCGTCACGCAGAGCCTGATCGTTCTTTCTGAACCCGATCGCATATTCTTCCGCTTCAAGATTGCCCGGAAGTATCACATAATCCTTGTTGTTTTCGGTAATAAGGTAATTTGCGACTACGGAATCAAGGAATACGGCATCGGAGAAGCCGAGTTCCATCTGGCTGAGGAGGGTCACGTTGTCTTCAAGAGCGGTAACAGTGATATCCGCGAAGAGATCAGACGCCTGAAGTATCTCCTCTGCGGAAGAACCTGCCTGTACACCGACAGTCCTGCCCTTGAGATCGTCCATTGACTTGATACCGCTGTCTTTGGGTACAGTGAAGATCATCTCGTTGTTCATATACGGTTCGGAAAGGTTCATGGCTTCCTGTCTCGACGCGTTTATCGACATACCGTTCCAGATACAGTCGATCTTGCCGACATTCAGATCCTCTTCCTTGTTGTCCCAGTTGATAGGCTGCTTTACGAGGGCAACGCCGAGTCTGTTGCAGACTTCCTGTGCTACGTCGATATCAAAGCCGACTATCTCGTTGGCATCATCGGTAAAGCCCATAGGCGGAAAACTTGCGTCGAGACCGAGTATGAGCTGCTTTTCATCGAGCACTTTCTGCAGAGAATCGTCGGTTGCCGCAGTCTGTGCCGCTGTAGTCTCTGCGGGAGTCTGACCCGCGTTTCCGCAGCTTCCGACTGCCGCGATCATCGCAATTGCGGCGAAACCTGCCGCGATATTTGCAAATAGATTTCTTTTCATAGAATACCTCCGTTTAATATAACTTCTTTAACTTACAAATGATATCATATCCGACCCGATTTGTAAAGACTGTACGGGACATTTTCGGAAGTTGGTACAAATAAAAAAACCGTGCGGCAAAAGATTTTAGATATCTTTTCTGTCGAAGCACCGTATTAATTGGGTAAAATTGCTTAAAAACAGGCCCTTATTATATAATTATTGTATAATATTAATTTATGATACACTCTTGCATTTTAAATCGTTTTGTATTATAATATTAAAGTGTGCAATGCACAGGAAAGGAAATATTGAAGTTATGAAAAAGACAATATTCGCAGCAGCCCTTGCCACCGCGGCTGCACTCAGTTTGTCCGCTTGCGGCGGCAACAGCGTACCCGCCAACACAGTAAACAGCGCAGACGACCTCAAAGGAAAGGTCATCGGCACACAGCTCGGCACTACCGGCTATATCCTCGCAGGTGATATCGAGGACGCAAAGGTAGAGGGCTACAACAAGGGCGCCGACGCTATACAGGCTCTCAAGCAGGCAAAGAATGACGCAGTCATTATAGATATGGAGACCGCAAAGGCTTTCGTAAGCAAGAACCCCGATCTGAAAATACTCGATGAACCCTTCGACGACGAAGAATATTCCATAGCTTACAGAATAGGCGATGACGAGCTCGGCAAAAAGCTCAATGCCGCTCTTGACCAGCTCAAGTCCGACGGCACTCTCGACAGCATCGTTTCCCACTGGATCGGTGACGACGCGGATCATGCTCCCTACACTCCCGACAGCTCGATCGAAAGGACAGGCACCCTCACAATGGCAACAAACGCCGAATTCCCGCCCTATGAGAGCATGGAAGGCAATGAGATAGTAGGTATCGACGTTGATATGATGAGAGCCGTTTGTGATGTGATCGGTATGGAACTCGTCGTAGAGAATATGGAGTTCGATTCCATTATCACCGCCGTTACTTCCGGCAAAGCTGATGTCGGTGTCGCAGGTATGTCCGTGACGGAAGACAGACTCAAGAACGTAAACTTCACTCAGGGCTATGCTACTTCCCAGCAGGCTATAGTTGTAAGAGCATCATAAATCCCTGAATCATATCCCGAAAGCGAGGGGAGTTCCCTTTGGACGATTTTATACAGAAACTATACGATACATTTATCTACGACAACAGGTATATGTACCTTGTCAACGGTCTTAAAACAACACTGATAATAACGATATTCGCTGTTATGCTCGGCATGGTGATCGGCTTTCTTGTCGCGGTCGTCCGCGCAACGCATGACAAGACAGGAAAACTGAAGATCCTCAATTTCCTGTCCAATATATACCTTACCGTTATACGCGGAACACCGGTCATGGTACAGCTTCTTATTATCTACTATGTCATATTCTCGTCCGTAAGGATAGACAAGACATTCGTGGGAATACTCGCTTTCGGTATCAATTCCGGCGCTTATCAGGCGGAGATTTTCAGAGCGGGTATTCAGTCCATTCCCAAAGGACAGATGGAAGCGGGAAGATCCTTAGGTTTTTCCTATTTTCAGACCATGACCAGAATCA
>CAMVGH010000076.1 GCA_947166945.1 uncultured Clostridia bacterium | reverse complement strand
ATCATAAGAGCCGCGGACTTTGTAAGTGCGACGGGCAAAGCACGTATGTTGCCGAGCGCGTGGATAATGCGATAATCGCATATATGCACAAATTGTTTCAGAACATAAAGAACTCGCCCGATGAAGTTGAACTTCAGAAAAACATTGAGAAGTCTGCCGCCGAAAGTAAAGTTGAGCAGGAAATGTTAAATCTCGAACTGCAAAAAAATTCCGAGCAGCTCAGTACGGCGATAAGAACTGTCGAGGCTCGCATTTATTCTATCAGGGATAAGATAGAAGAATTGCAGAGCGAAGTCGATTATAAAAGAGAATCCCTCGAACAGTTAAAGCCGATGTTTGATCAGCTTATTTTATGGGCGAAGGCTTTCGACAACAGCAGTATCGCACAGAAGAAAATGATAATCTCGCACATGCTCAGCAGCATTAAGCTTTATAAAGATTACAAGATCGTGATCGAGCTTAACGAAGATTATAAATATCTGTGCGAAAATTGGGACAATTTAGCTGCGGAGAGCATAATTTACGCATGAATACCACAAGCTGCAAACCGCACTACAAAAGGAAATTTTAGCGTTCTGAGTTCGAACGCTATCAAAAAAATAAGGGGCTTTGATGTAAAGCCCTTCGAAACGTTAGAGCGCTTGACTGTTAATCAAGATGTCACTGGTTCAAGTCCAGTAACAGGAGCCACAATGGACAAATCCGAACCGTAACGGTTCGGATTTGTTTGTTTTTTATTCAGGAAAACCGTATTTCGGTATGGTGATATCCATTGATCATGCTTTGGCAATTCCATCATAATCATAGTATCGGGAGCGTTCCTGAGCGAACCAACAAATGTAATCGTACCGCCTTTGGAATAGAGAAAGCTCACGGCACTTGCGTTGTCATCAAAAGCAAGGCAGGTAAATGTGTCTGTCTCGACGGTATCAACGCCTTTCTGCTTAGGCTGCTCAACGGCGATACTGACTTTACAGCATCTGAGGTCGTCTTTGGTTGTAACAGCAGGCTCGGTCAGAAGCCTGCCTGACATCATGATCTTGTTCAACATAGTCCGCTCCTTTCAGTTCTCGTCCGAACACTCGTCAAGCCCGTGCATAAGCTGAATGTATACGCACTCTGCTCGGTCGTGTTCCTCACCGTCTGTGGACATCATAAGTTCAAGAAAGTATGCCTTTGCTTCCTCATAGTCCGTCCAGACCTCACGCCTGCCATTGCAGATGGTAGTGACCTTGTTTGTTCTCGGCATTGCCAATTCGGGTGTTTTCAACATAGCTTTGTACCTCCATAAGTTTTACTGTGAATCCATTATATCCGATAAAACTACCTGAGTCCAGCATATCGGAATGATTGTAATAATTCTTGTGAAAGGCGCAGCAAAATGTAGATTTTCCCCAGTGCATTGCGCTAATACACTGATTGACTTTTTGTAAGCGTTGGAGTATAATAAGATTAACAGAACTATGCTATACTTCAAGTTATAAATAACTGTTTAGGAGGAGATAGTGTTGAGTATTATCGGAGCAGGAAATGAAACATTCCTTTATGTTAACGGGCTTGCTTGTAATAAAGAAATACATTTAAACCCAAGTGTTACTTTATTGCCATCTACGTCCTCTTTTAATTTTGAAGTTGCCTCTAAGCTGGTAAGAAGCGATATTGATTTTTCTATTATAGTTCTCAGTTCTGAGTCAATTTCATCGTCATTAAGAATTGAAGCATCTAACGCACAAGAATTAGCCGAGTTTTCATGGAATGCACAATGGGATTGTATTCTGTTGGGTGCAATCTTTAATTGTGAAGTTATGTGTAATCTTCAAAGTGATAGAAACATAGATGAATTAGATGAAGCAACATATATAAATGTTACAAATTACGGATTTCACGGTTTGTTTAAACCAGTCTATTCTCTCTCCGAAGAAGATGAAAAGTGGATTGAAAAATATTATGTTAATGCAAGCAACTTGATGGAAAATGAAAAATACAGCACCGCTGTCCATGCACTTGCAAGCTATCGCTGGCACTCTATGCCAAGAGTACAATTAGCCATTCTTTGGTCCGGAATAGAATCATTATTTAATATCAGTACAGAAGTTAGTTTTCGAGTCAGCTTATATATTGCACTTTTTTTGGCAGATAATGATAATACGGTGGCAAAAGAGATTTTCAATGAAACAAAAAAACTGTACAATAAACGTTCTTCAGCAGTACATGGAAATAAAATGAAAGAAAACATAGAGGATGCCGTGTTTGATTCTGCATCTTTATTGAATAGAATAGTACGACATTGTGCTGAAGTTGGTTACTTGCCAGATGTTGATAATTTGTTGTTTAATTAAGCAGGACAAGTTTTTGCCTCTATTTTTCACTTCACTTCTTCTCATTACATATCGTCGCATACACATCTTCGGGTATCATCGGCGAGCATATTTCTGCAAGCAGATCATCGTCTATTTTTCCTGTCTCTGCATACTGCTTTCCAGCCAGTTTCACAAGCTCCAATCTTGGCACAGTTACCGCTGTCGCTTCGGGAGCATTGAACATCGGATTTTCGGGGACAGTAATGATAGTATGGTTGTTCGGAAACATCAGCTTGAACTGCATGACCGCAGGCTCGAAATTCAGATTGCTGTTGGGAAAACCGCAGCCGCATATCATCATGTATCTGAGATGCGAAAAGTCTGCCTGCCCGACGTGAACATACCTGTCGTCCTGCTTCTTCATCGCCATACTTGAAAGCGGCATCGTTCTATCTGCAAAAGCCTTCATCGGCGCAGGCATTCCGTAGCAGTAAAGTGGGTAGCTGAACAGCAGAAGATCGCTCGCCAAAAGCTTGCCGAGAAGCTCCCTAATGTCGTCATTATGGATACACTCTCCGCCGTTGCGCTTGCAGGTAAAACATCCCGTGCAATACTCGATCTGCTTGTCGATGATATTGACGATGTGAACCTCCTGCGGAGCGGCTTCTTTCATGCCGTCAAGGAACGCTCGTGTTATGTGCATCGTGTCGCTTTTCTCACGCTTGGGACTGCCGTTCAGAACAAGTATTTTCATAGTGCTTTTTCTCCTTCCGCCACTCAGTTTTTCTGCTGATGTTTTTATTATAAACCCGTGCGGAAGTCACGTCAATCCACGCTCCGTAGAGTGAATTTTTCGTTGCATTTTTCTCTGCTCAGATTCGGGGGATTGGGGGCGTCCCTCAGCAAGCATTGTATGTCGTTTCCCACGAAACTTGTGGGAACGATATACCGTGCTTGCTGGAGTGGTTTTTACTCTCTTTTTGGGCATTCATTTTTAATACTGTTTGTTTCATAATTCGGGGGCTTGGGGGAGTATCCCTCAGCAAGCAATGCGAGGCGTTGTCACGGGTTTCCGTGGGAACGAATTGCCGTGCTTGCTGAGGTTGAATTTTTCTTCTATGGGGTATCTCTGCATTCGAGCCATCAGGCTCGGTATTTTTGCTCACTTGTGTTTCAAGTGATAGCATCAGTTCTTGTAAAAATCCCGGTCGGAGTCATAGGGGCAAAGCTCATGTCAAGCTATGTATCGTAGCATTCAATTTCCCGAAATTGTAATGCGGGGATACCGAGCTTGCTGGGAAAGCTTTCGCTCATGCAGAGCGAGGTTGTATCTGCGCATTTTTGCTCTGTGTTTTTACTCTATAAACCTATTGTGAATGGGGGAATTATTTCCCATAATTCCAATCTTGTCTTAAATCTAAAATGAGCCTTGTCTTCTGTAATTGATAAGCAATTTCCCATAGCACTACACATAGACCATAAATTTTTATCGTTTCTTTTGTGAATTCCAACAGATATAGCTTCTCCTCATCTGTATTATTCTTCCCTTTATTTGTAAATGTTATTATCTGATTGAATATATCATATTGAACATCAAAATGTGCATCAGCATTTCTGATTATTTTATTAAGTGTTTCGCAGAATCCATTTGAAAACTTTTCATCTTTTTTTACAAAACTCTGTATTCGGTTATACTTATCTTCCTTATTTACTTTTTCTTCTATATCTGCCGTCCCCTTTTTAAAAGCATTATAGTCTCCACGCTCAAATATATTATTAAGTCCAACAATGTATATAATAAATTCTCCTATAAACTCATAGCATTTTCTATATAACTCAAGTAAATCCTCATAGTCAACAGAAGATAACCCAAATTCATCTAAATCAATCTTACTTATATCATCAGTTATTAGTGTCGATACAAATGAAAGATAGTTGTTATTATAAATATTAGTCAGTTTTGAAAACTTACTATTTAACAAAAAATAATATCCTTTATTATCTAACAACTTTGAGAATTCCTTTACTTGTTCAAAGAAATTAATTCGCAGCTCTTTAATATCATTCATAATGGAAGTCACACTTGCATCAATACCTGATCTCAGCAACATAGTCATAAGATATTGATGGCTTGCCATTAATAGATCTACTTGTGAATTAAGTCGATATTTCTTTATAGCGCTTTTGCAGATATTAATATATACATTATTATCATCACGCAGTTTCTCCTTTAAATACTTTGAACTCTTTTCATTTAGTAAATCATTAATAACTTCAACCTCATTCGGACGATCTTCAATGAAATGCAGATACTCCATTATATTAGGATGGTCATATATATTACTCCTGATAAATGGAGTTATAAAATCAGTAAACTCAGCTTCAGTTTTAATTTTGTGTGTTAAAAACTCTGTTGAGACTTCTTGTACATAATCGGCATTATCACAGCTAATCTCATTGGCTCCATGTATATTAATAGTAGAAGACTCATTTGTTGATAAATAACCATGTAGTCTTGTATTACACTTCGGGCATCTAATTTGTACTGTTGCTTTTTCATATCCTATCTGCCATCTTAACCTATATATTAGTTTACAGCGATTACATTGAATAAAAATATTAGTGACCATAAGGCATTTTCCTTTACATCTGAAAATCTGATGCTATTATACCAAAAATAGCTGAAAAAGTCAAAGTAATGAAATCATACGGTAGCCTCACGTAATATTCAGGTGGCTTTAATAGAGGGATAAAGTTACTGGAACTTGATAACGCTATATAAATCAAATTGTCTTGATGAAGTACTGAGTGATGATTTTCATATTTCCAGTATTAATTGCACTGGGGAAAACCTGAAATCCAATCCAAAGTTCGTGCGCAATGCAACTGGACAAACGGCTTCATTGCGCGCTATAATTGTTATAGTCGCAAAATGCTCGGTCAACTGAAGGGAAGTAATACTGACCTTGTGACTGCATAGAGGGTAAGAGAGATAAAGCGATGCCCTCACCAATCAAGGCTTGGACGTGACTATCTGAAAACAGGTGAATATATCGAGATAATATTCCCTGATTTCGATGTCCGCTATATCGCTATCAATGATAACGTGGATACTCTCAAGAGCGAGAATGAGCTGATGGCTTTCAAGAATATTTTTTAATGACCGGTACCATTCATTGCCTAATTAACATTTAAAAGAAAAGCGGCACAAACGCCGCTGCTAAGCCCAATGATAATAATATCCATCTGCAATAAAACCTTTTGGCCAATGACAAATGCAAAAATGTATTATACTTTGAAAAGAACATTTTAATGATTTTTCTTGCTTTTTCAATGATTTGTCTAAAGAAAATCTCATCACCAGTTTTATGCTTGATCTAGGAAAAACATTATTAACAAATCGTACAGAATTGTTTAATTCTCCCCATTCTGAGTATATTCTTATACATTGCCAATAAACAACGAATTCACCAAAACAAAGTCGCACCACTCTATCCCAGCCGCCGCAAGTACCAACGGCACAACGAACACTCCGACAGATACAGTCACCGTTATCGAATAGCTCCTGATGTAACGGGAGATCCCGAATACCGCAGCCGAAACGAGTACCATTCCGAGAAACCGTACAATCTCCGTCAGAACAATTACCGCGAGTATGGACAGTCTGCATTCCGGCAGATGTTCCATAGAGCAGGCGGGAACAGTGATGTTCTCAGTTCCCCAAGCTCCGAGCACGCTTATTATCCGCGGTACATCAAATATCAGCATTATCAGAAGTATGACTGTAACCGCCGAGAGCAGCTTTTTTACAAAAGTTACGGCTCTGCCTCTGTACGATGAACACAGCAGCTTGTTCATTCCGGTACGATATTCCTCGCAGTATGAAAACGCGACAGCGAGGACAAGGATAAACACCTTTATTGCGGCGCAAAGCCTGTCATATACCTGCACCTCCGGAGCTCCGGTCAGCATTCTGTAACCTGCATCAGCAACATACTCGCCGCCGTTCTCTTTCAGATACTCTGTATGTGCTATCAGACGCGATAGCGCGGATATCCTGTAATTTGCATCGTCCGAAGTGCTGACAAGTGCAGACTGATATTCCTCAAAAATATAGTTTTCCTTTTCGGGCGTAACTTCTCCGGAAATAGCAGAGATGTATCTGTAATAAAAGAAATCATCTGGGCTTGAATACTGCACTCTGACCGGTTTCCACATAACAGCTATAATAATGGCGACTGCCGCAAGTATGATGAGCCCCTTTCCGCTGATGAATGTCTTGAACAGCTCGTGGAGCAGCAGCACCGTGTGTCTGCCGGTTTTTCCGTTCTTCACCCTGTTCTTTTTTATTTTCAGCGAAGTTCCGCAGAACGCGAATACCCCGCAAATATATCCTGCCGCGATCACAAAAAAGGAAAACAGCACCGTGACCGACGCGGCATTGACAGGCTGCCCGAAGATATTGATGTTCAGATATTTTCCGACGATAGCCGAGCTGTCCGCCAGCGCCGCCACATTTATCTGCCGCAGCAGCGACAGCCAGCTCGACGGTTGTATGACAAGATACAAAGCCGCCTGTATTCCCGAAAATGCTATCATCAGCGCAAAGCCTGAGGCACTCCCAAGCGGCAGAGAAAAGAACACAAATATCAGCGAGGCAAGCACCGCGCAGAAAAACAGTTTAAGCATAAATGTTAGTGTCAGAAATCCGGAAACGGTTAGCTCTGAGGCGCAGGAGAAATCCCCGTAAACTGACTGTATCGCCCGGCTCATGTTCCCGAATCCGTACATCAGGCTTGCGGTGACGATTCCACTGCCGTAAAGAAGTGCGCCAAAGATCACCGAGGAAATCGCAAGTGCCGAAAACTTTGCCCTCGCAAGCTCCGCTCTGCCGTTCACAGTGGTATTCATCAGCAGGAAATATTCATTTTCCCGCTCCTTCGACAGCAGCTTCGCGCCGAGCAACATTATCGTTATTAGCATCAATATGTCCGTAATGCCGAAATCAAGCGCGGAATTAACTCCCCGTGACCTGTCGCTTTTCATATTCGCAGGATGCAGATCCGCAAAATCTTTCTGCGTCTTGATTATGTTTCGGTAATCAAAGCTGTTCTCGTTCGAAAACAGGTTAAGCACCTTCATATTTTCGGCTGCTCGGTCAATGCTTTTCAGATAATCCGAATATCCGCTAACTTGCTCAAGCTCGGCATAAACATCTTTCAGCAGTTGCTGTTCGGCATAATAATTATCCGCATATTCCGGCTCTCGCTCCGCATAGCTGAATGAGCTGTCTATCCTGCTCCCTACATAATTCAGACGCTCGCTTTCAGAGAGACTGTCCAGCCTATTCCACAGCGTATTGTACGCCGTGACCGTGTATTCGCCGCCGACATTGGAAAGCTGTATAACCACATTCGCGGCAATTATGCCCAGCACGAAAAACAACAGCTTCGCGTCATCGAGCAGTTTTCTCGTTTCATATAAAAATAGTCGCATACTATTCACCGAAATGATACAGGTAAAGATCTTCGAGGTCGGGAGTGACCGCCCGGTGCTCATATTCCGGCTCGGTGTCGGAAATGATTCGCACATTCAGCCCGTGAGCCGCAGATGAAATATTTACGATCTTGTATTTTGCCCTCACATCACGCATTGCCGTTTCTGGAATATCAAGCACAAATACCTTTCCGGCAATACTCTCGCAAAGCTCGAAAGGCGCACCCTGCGCGGCGATCTTCCCCTTGTTCAGAAGAAGAACATCTTTTGCAATGAACTCGATATCCTGCACCACATGAGTTGCGATAATTACTATCTTGTCGAAGGCTATCTGCGCTATCAGATTGCGGAGGCTTATCCGCTCCTTCGGGTCAAGTCCGGCTGTCGGCTCATCAAGAATAATGATCTCCGGCTCACCGAGTAATGCCTGTGCAAGCATAGCGCGCTGTTTCATACCTCCGGAATAGCTTCCGAGTTTATATCCACGCACTCCGCATAGGTTTACATGTTGAATAAGATCTTCGATCTGTACTTTAGCGTTCTTTTTTGGAATGCCTTTGAGCGCCGACATATAATATAGGAACCGGTTCAGCGTAAATTCCGGGTACATCTCGCATTTCTGCGGCATAAAACCCAGCAGCCTGCGGTAGTTCTTTCCCATTGCCCGGTGATCCACACCGTCGGCACGGATAGTTCCCGCTGTCGCTTTTGTGTTGCAGGTGATGATGTTCATAAGCGTGGATTTTCCCGCACCGTTGGGTCCCAATAAACCGTAGATGCCCGCCGAGAACTCAAAGCTGAAATCATCGAGAGCTGTCTTGTCGTCGTATTTCTTTGTAAGGCTGTCAATTGTCAGAACCATTCCGTGCCTCCGAAAGCAGCTTGTTCGCGTATTCCACATATTCGTCAATGCCCGCCGCTTCAAGCTCGTCATTTATCTTCGCAAGCTCGCTGTCGAAATTCTCCGCCTTGCACAGCCTGTCAAAGCTGTCCACACACATTCCGGACATATCGGAATATTTCTCTGTCTTATCGTAGGTCAGCACAAAATCCGCAAAGGGAGAAAGTATCACATTTTCCACATATTCGTTCATATCCGCGTCCGAAAACCCCGTTGAGAGCTTGTGAGAAAGCAGAAAATCAATCTCCCGGATATAGCTTTTGTCGGTGTGCAGCCGCTTTATCAGCTCAAATGCCTCCTGCGGGTGATTAGAAAGCCGCGGTATTCCCGTTGATATTGCAACACGATTTTCGAGGTAACAGGGCAGAGTATAATAAGCATAATTGTCAGAGCCGCCGTACTGCGACATATATTCGTCAGAAGGCATTACGCCGGAAAGCATGACCGCAAATTCCTGCTTTTTACCGTCAAGAACATCGCCGGAGAAGCATGAAAAATCAGTCTTATCCCATATCAGACCTTTGTTATAAAGCTCGTTCATACATCTCGCATATCCTATGACAGTATCGTTTTTATACATACTTTCAAATTTTCCTGTTTTGTCGGACAAGATGAGGTTCCCCATTTCCGCTGACGGGAAGGATATCAGGAACTGCAAGAAATCAACTTCGGGATAAAACGGCACAAGCCCGTCCTTTTCGGGTGCAGTCTCTACTATATCGGCAAGCATCTCAAAGCTGCCGTCAAAGCCTGCTATCGTTTCCTCGTCGATGTATTCCCTGTTGAAGCAGAAGGTAAGCCCTGTATTAGCAAAGCTGCAGCCAGGGACGGTGTACTGCTTTCCATTTACCTTTGCCGACTCCCACAGCACCTCCGGTATAGTGTCAAACAATTCTTCATCATAATCAAGTTCCCTGAAATATCCGGACTTGATAAAATTGTAATTCGCGCCTACTCTGTCAATCCAGTCGCCGCTGAGAGTGACTATATCGAAGGAGCCCTCTTTCATTTCATAATCAAGTATAAGGTCGGAGAAGTTCCTGTCGGGATACATAAAGACCTTTATCTGCACTATCTCAACATCAAAGTCAAAGCCGTCATCGTGCAGCTTTTTATTCAGCGCGGCTATGTCCTCCTCGGTGATACCACATTCGTCTATCGCCCATTTGAGTGTTGTTCTCTGTTCAGCCTTTGTCGGCTCCGCGGTATCAGCCGTTCCGGCAGAGCTGTTCTGTGCCGCTAGGTCAAATTTGTTTATATTGAAGGCATACTGAGCGTTGTCGAAATTTCCCTCCCAGAAGCTTTCGCGGTCAAGGTATGACATACACACTTCTCCGGAACCGTCAGTATATCTTATCCACGCGGTATTGCCAACGATATTGACGCCGCTTGGGAACATCTCACCGAGTGGATAGGGCTTTTTCGGTATTTTTGTTATCTCTCCCGTTTCAAAGCAGTATCTTGTGTATTCCGTGCTTTCGTAGCTTTCAAAGAACATCGCGTACTGCGAGTCGGCGGTGTACAGCGCGGCGGTAAATTCGCAGGTGCCGATCTGCGTGAACTTATTTGTATCAAAGTCATACACATAAAGCCCGTTATCGTCTGTCGAATAGCACATCACACTGTTTTTATCGTAGTGATAAAAGCTCTCCTTCAGCGGACACATACAGTTATAACCCTCTGTCAGCTTTGTTTCCGCCCCGGTATCGAGATCGACAGCATACCAGCCGTATCGGTAAACATCGGCTCTTGTATTCACTACCTCAGTCACAGGCTCCGTGCAGCATGTGTATGTGTAATAGAGCGTATTCCCGTCGATCAGCGCGTTCCAGATAGTTGCGCTGTGATCCTCCTTGGTGACTATCTTTTCGGCTTTTCCCGTCGGAATATCTATCTTTGCTATGAAGGTTCTGTACTTTTCCAGCTCCACTCCGGAAGAAAATCCAGTTTCATATTCCTCCTGCAATTCATACATCTGATAGTAGGTCAGCAGGACAAAATCCTTCTGATATTTTATGCCCCATATAAAGCCGATACCCACATCGTTCACGGTTGCAGTGACCCTGCGTTTTCCGCCGTTCACATCACATTCGATAAAATTGATAGCATCGTTTTCAAATGCTTCCTCGAAATAGTACAGCTTATCACCTATCCGGTTTATTCCGTGAACCACACCGACAAGAGCGTTGCAGTCCGGCGAGTATCTTGACCTGTGGGTGCAGTCGGGCTTTGAGCATATCGGGACAGCTTTTCCGGCTTCCTTTGAGTAATAGCACAGCAGGTTGTCATTGTCGATATTCGTGCAGGAATAGAATACTCCGTCCTCGCGAAAGGTTCCGAACGATCCCATTGACGGGATCACGCACTCATTTTCGGTGTTCACTGTGCTCTCCGCTGCGCAGGAGCAGAGCGTTAATGTCAGCATTATTATCAGTAAAACAGATATTAATTTTCTCATTTTATACCTCTCCAGTTCTGCTGTAAACAAGGGTATCTCCAAGCCGGATATCCGCTATTTCAGCGGTTTTTATTATTATGTTAAGAGTATATCTGACACTGACCGTATCACCCTTTACAGAATACTCCGCGATATCCGGCAGCAGCTCAGTTCCGTCCGTCATAATGACAGTCATCGGGAGCTGTGACAGGGAGTGTTTAGCCTCGGCGTAGTCAAATTCAACTTTCCGGTAAATACACTCTATGACCGAAGGGAAAATATTCATCTGTTCAAGCTCGGTATATGTTCCGTCGCTCCATTTCAGATACGGCAGACCTTTGCTTTTTACCTCGATCTCCGGAATGTCGGTATTTTGTGATGCAGTCGAAGACGCGGCATTCCCGCCCTCCTTGAGCGGCACTATGCCGTATTCGTTCATCAGAAACATTGCATATATCCCGACCACGAAAACCGCAAGCACTGCGGCTATACCTGTTACCGCGGATAAAGCGGTTCTCTGTCTGCGCTTTCTGTCACAGCGGCGGTAAACGCTTCTGATTATGTCTTTGGCGTCCGAGAGCTCGTACTTTGTTCTGATCTCGGTCATTGCGTTATCTAATAGATCCTTGTAAAGCATCTTGCCCCTCCTCTCCTTCATCTGTCAGTAATTCCTTCAGCTTCTGCCTGCCTCTGCGAAGCCGTATCGAGGCGGCGTTCTCGGTAATATGGAGTATCTTTGCTATTTCCACCGTCGAATAATCCTCATAGTAGTACATATACAGCACAACACTGTATTTCGGTTTGAGAGTTTTCAGCAGCCGGAGCAGTTCGCTTTCATAGCTGTGACTGTCATTCATGGCGAGATCATTCGCGGCATCGAGAGGCTCCGAAAACCTGTACCAGTGGGAGCGGAGCAGATTTCTTCCCCTGTTTACCGCGCAGCGGATAAGCCAAGCCTTGATATGCTCGTCGCTTTCAAATGCCTTGCCGCAGGTGTAGAGCTTGAAGAAAACCTCCTGCGTTATGTCGTCCGCGTCATACGGATTTTTGACACAGCAGTACGCGGCTGTGAATACGGTATTGTGAAACCGCTTTACACAGCGTTCGAACTCGTTTTTGTCCATATTACCTCACCACCTTTATCTGACTTCTCAATAAACATACAAATGAGAAACGGAAAAACCGTCAAAATTTTTATCATTCTTATATAAAATCCCACAAGACATATTTGCCTTGTGGGATAAATAATATTATTATGCAAGTATAGTTTGTTGATGATATTAAAGTGTTTGAAATAAAAGGATTATATTATCTCGTAATAATAATTGCATTATTGTTATAACGCAGTATTTTATTAAACGGATAATAGCTAATTTATTTTCAGAGTTTCACCATCTACACAGAACATTTTATCAATATCTTCTTTAGAAATTGGTTCTATAGTTTGCCAAGTTAGCTGGTTATCCTTGACCTCTTTGAATTCATGTGTAAGCTGTAATATAATTGCTTCTATGTTTTTAAGTCTTTCTTCTTGTTGCCCCTCAGCCTGAATGTTATGATTATTCTGTTCAACGACCTTTTCATTTATGATTTCTTGAATATCAGTATATCGAACCCAACCAATCATATCAGGACAGTATTTTGATGCATTTATCAATGCCTGACTTGCTTTATACTTGAGATCTTCAACCTGGTCAAAGAAGTCTACGGTATTTCCATCATTCTTTACGCGGCTTTTGAATGCTTCCAATAAGCGCTGTTTTTCGTATTTGTCATGGTTTTCATCACTCGTATCTACCTTATCTTCTGTAATGGACTTTGCATTCCGAATTAACACAAGAACGGGTAGATTTTTATCTTTGGCATAATTGTATTCTTTTTCTGTATAGCTTATAGAAACAGTATCGTCTATTGAGCCATACCTTCCACCGATAATAAGAAGATAGCAGTCACATTCATCAATCATCTTTTTAATAATATCCCACTGGCTTGCAGGAGCTGCATGAAACTGTTCCATTCCAACAGGAATGAAATCATTCTCAAGTGCAACATTCATAACGACTTGTCGTTCTTCTTTCAAATCTTCGTAAGTCGAGCTTACGAAAATTGAATATTTTCTTTTATATGACATAATAACTGCCTTTTCTTTATATATTGTGATATTATCATAGTATTTGGTACATAAAAATGCAGCTCTGATCGTAGCTGGGTTTGAGCCGTTTGTGCAGCTCATCTTCATACGGGTCATCAAGCCGCATAAAGCCGTAATCCATATATCGCGCTATCAAGTCGTCATACGGCAGCGCGAATATGTAAAGTACCTTTGTGCCGATTATCTCCGATGCTCTCGCAATAAGAGGCATTATGAATTGCTCGAATATTACCAGTCCTACACCTTTAAGTGCAGGGTGATTCCGGATATATGTATCGTTTACAGCAAAATTGGCAAGCTCCACACCCGGCAGTGTATCGAACATGGTAACTGTGGCGTTGGAGCCGGTTTCGTTATCAGATATTTCTTCTTCGTGCTCATTAAGCGATATAAGACCGGCTTTGAGTGAGAAATATCCGACGAGTTCGGAAGAATAGTTGTCACGGACCATATACGTCCTCATGATTCCGGTGTTTTCGTCGGATATAGCGTAGTTCTGTAAGTATTCCCGCAGCCCGTCGCCTTTTTCGTCGCGGACGGTAAATGCGGCAATATCTTCAACATCTTTTTCTGACATACCGATATGGTTGCAGAAAAAGAGCTCACTTTGCAGAATTCCCTTCAGCATTTTCCTTCTCCCTTATCTTTATCATTTCTTTTTCGAGGCTGCGTGCGCGTTCGTGCAGCTTGTCACGATCCGGCGCGGGAGTGTTGAGTATCTGTGTAATTATAGCTTTTCCGAGCTTTGGCGGCAGGTTAGCCATGTTTGGCTTGCCGTATCTGGTTGTGTTAGCCATTAACTGCGCCTCCTTTGTGTGGTTCTTTTTAATATTATACTACTTTTCAGTTGAAATATCAAGTGTTTTAGGGGATTTGTCGTCACTTTTTCATATCCTTGACATAATCATCATACTCAATGTCCCCGTCAAGTGCCTTAGTCCGCATCTCGATAGCATAGTCCGCCCATTTCTGAAACTCAGCCTGTGTCATTTTCTTTTTGAGGTATCGGGCGTAGTGCGCCTTGTATGCCTT
>CAMVGH010000075.1 GCA_947166945.1 uncultured Clostridia bacterium | reverse complement strand
CGACCACCGAGATCTACACTCTTTCCCTACACGACGCTCTTCCGATCTATCGGGCATGCCGTTTATACACGCTCGGACCCCAGAGAGATCATTCTCAAGGAATACGCCAAAAAGCTTGCCGAGGAAAAGGGACGCATGGCGGAATACAAGTTCTACAACCGCGTTGAGAAGATCGCCAAGGAAGTCATCGCCGAGAAACGCCACCTGTTCAAACCGATCTGCGCAAACGTTGACTTTTACAGCGGATTCGTGTATGATATGCTGCGTATCCCCGAAGAGCTGTTCACTCCTATTTTCGCTATATCGAGGATCTCCGGCTGGTCGGCTCACAGACTTGAAGAGATCATCAACAACGGCAAGATAATCCGCCCCGCTTACAAATATGTTGCGGAGCATCTTGACTACATACCGCTTGAAGAAAGACAATAAGATGAAATATATTATTTTTGATCTGGAATGGAATCAGCCGATCAACACCGTCCGTTCAAAGCTGCTGCCGCATGGTGAGATCATTCAGATAGGCTTTCTCGTGGTCGATGAAAATATGAATATCACCGACAAGAATGAGGTAATGATAAAGCCCGTCTGCTATAAGAAGATGAATCCTTACGTGAGTACCCTCACCGGCATAAAACAGTCCGATATAAACAACGGCGGAGATTTCTCCGAATGCTTTGATGTCATGGCGGAAAACTTCGGTGAAGATACCGTTCTTATGACATGGGGCGACGACGATATGCCGATACTGCGCGATAACCTCGCTTTTCATGGCAGAGAGACCGGCGATCTGCCAGTACACTACAACTTACAGCGCATCTTCGCCGCACAGACAGGATCGGATCAGTCACAGATAGGCTTGAAAACCGCACTTGATGCCCTCTCGATAACCGAAGAAGTAAAAGCGCATGACGCGCTCAACGACGCTTATATGACATATCTGATCGCCGCAAAACTCGACCTTGCAAAAGGTATGGCAGAATATCCGGAAAGAAATGTATCAAAGACCCGCAAGACACTGGTTCAGCCGTGGGAGATCTATATGCCGATATGCTCCGCTAATGTTGAATCCAATGTCAAGCCGAGCGGTATGGCAGATGTTTGCAGGAAAATACATATCTGCTGCCCTCAGTGCGGTACAGACCTGTCGGGCGGTGAGCTTATAAGACAGGGAAAAAGCTCTTTCGTCGCAATGTCAGGCTGTGAAGATCACGGTCCGATATTCATGCGGTATGAGCTGAAAAGCGGGGTCATAATGCTGTCCTGCTTTGAGATGAACGACGAATTTGAAAAGATCTACAAGAACCGTGTACGCGTAAAGGAAAAACTCGCACGCGCCCGTGAGGCTCACAGGTCGCTGCGCTGCTCACGGAGAAAAGAACCGAAAAATGACTGATATTTACGGACTTACACCGGCAAAACTCGCGGAAAAGCTCAAAGAACTCGGTGAAAAGCCGTCGAGAGCCGGTATCATACTTCCGGCTGTCTATGGTGAGCTTCTGACAGATCTTACTGCGCTGCCGCTTAAAAAAGAAACTATCGAAAAGCTCTCCGGAAACTTCTTTTCCGGGGAGCTTGAGTGTGTTAAAAAGCTTGTTTCCGACAGTGCCGATAAGTACCTTTTCAGACTGTCCGACGGTGATCTGATCGAATCGGTGCTGATGAAGCACGAATTCGGACATAACGTATGTGTTTCCACGCAGGTCGGGTGCAATATGGGGTGCAGGTTCTGCGCAAGCGGGAAACTCCGGAAAGTGCGCGATCTTACAGTTTCGGAAATGGTCGGACAGATAATGTATATCCGGCGCGACACGGGAACACGGATCAACGGACTTTCGATAATGGGTATAGGCGAGCCTCTCGAAAATCTCGCAAATGTGCTTGATCTCATAGAGATCGCACAGTACCCGAAAGGATTGGATATCGGCGTCAAGCACATAACGCTTTCCACCTGCGGGATAGTCCCGAAAATATATGAGCTTGCGGACAGCAGTTCGCCGGTAAACCTTGCAGTGAGCCTGCACGCTCCGAATGACGGGCTTCGCAGAACCATAATGCCAACGGCAAACAGATACAGCATCGCGGAGATCATAAAGGCAGCCTCCTGCTACTCCGAAAAGAACAACCGCCGGATCACCTTTGAATACGTTATGCTCGACGGTGTGAACGACAGCGATGAATGTGCCTCGGAGCTTGCCGCTCTGCTCTCCCCTCTCAACTGCTATGTGAATATCATACGCTATAATCCCTCAGACGGTTCGGAATTCCGGTGCAGTCCGCATGAGCGCATCATGGGATTCTACGATATCCTCAAAAAGAACGGTATCGGAGTTACTATGAGACGGGAACTCGGTGCGTCTGTCAATGCCGCCTGCGGACAGCTTCGTGCCGGAACAGCCGCAAGTCATAAATAATGTGTCCCTCAATAACTGCCTTTTGGCAGTTATTGACTGAAAATCTGCAAAACAGATTTTCAGATGTTGTTTAAATGCGCCTGCGGTGCATTTAAACAACGGACACATTCCTTGATGTCAAGCTCATTTCGTCCTTCGGACGAACAAAAGTGCAAGGAAAATCCTAAAATATATAAATTTTCCTTGCACTTTTGCAGCCGATAAATTGCTTCAAGCTGCGCTATGAAGCAATTTATCGGCTGATGAGCAGACATTAAATAATAACAAAAGATCCCGCACTCTCTTAATGAGCGCGGGATCTTCTTTATTCAAAATATACGCCCTCGGTGACCGCGTCTTCATAATAAAGTCCGTCAAGTCCTATGGTGAGCGATCTTTCCGGATCCATTTCCATTACCGGCACCGCGGAGATGATGTTCATATCCGCATCGGTAAAGTAGAGAGTCTCACCTGTTTTCAGGTTGAAATTCGTCTGGTGCTTCATCAGAGCCGATGTCTCCGCGTTATTCTTCATTACTACCGTTACCACCCCGCCGGCGGGTATCTCTAAACCCGGAAATGTGTAACGATCCAGTTTCTTCGCGCTGTCAGAGAGATGATAGCCGCGGAGATTCACCGTATCGGCAGAGGGATTGTATATCTCGACCCAGTCACCGTCGCCGGAGGTGTACAGCTCACTCACACATACTCCGCCGGACTTGTCGGTACGGTCAAGATACAGTTCTATCACTATCCTGTTGTTCTCGTCCGCCATTGAACTGTCAATGTGAAGGCGGGGTTCGGTATAGCTTGTCCCGTTTACTTCCCAGCGGCTGAAAGCAAATCCGTCATAGGGGAATGTCTCAATATCCGTTCCCACTTCGCTGAAATAATCCACAGAAAAACTTGCGGAAGATGTCATCGGGTATGAACCCATTACCGTCTTTGTTCCGTTGGGATTGCGGAAAGAAACATTGTACGTATCACCGGTGTAGCCGAACTGCGACATTATGTTCCGGCGGACGATCACCGGACGGTAATTCGCAAAATCACGTATCTGCTGTCTGCTGTCATCGAACGTCCCTTTGTTCGCCCATTCTGAAGTATATCCGTGTTCAAGGGCATACATCTGTTCATGATCGCTCTCGGCGATCAGTTCTTCAAGAGTACCGATAACATGTTCCGGCTCAAACGCTCCACAGTACAGCTCGCATATCGTTGCCGCGAACTTTTCCTGCATATCCTTACGGTACAGAAGTCCGCGCAGGATATGTGACGCACCCTGCATGTGCTTGCCGGTAAGCACCGCTTTCAGCGTGTTATCATTGTAGCCGTTTCCGTACAGGCTCCACGCATACTCCGCGTCAAACAGCATAAACCGCCACTTTCCGTCGAGGTATCCGCTTGTGACTTCTTCGCCTTCGGAGGGATAGTAACGCCACGCCTTGAAATTGTTGCCCGGCCAGTCCTTGTTGTCAATGTATATCTGCATTGCGTAGTACAGCATCAGGTTGTCTATATCCACAAGGTCGCAGAATTGTTTGAAATAGATATCAAATGTGAGGTCTTTCTCCGCCAGCGCGACCACCTTATTGAAGTCCGCGACAGCCTGTTCGTCCTCGGGATCGTCACTCTCTATCTCAAGTGCTTTCGCGCCAACTATACGGTAATTATCCTTGTTTCCGCCGTACTTCATCTCCAGATAGTCGTTGGAAAAGGCTTCATGGAGCCACGCAAAACCGTAATATTCACTGTTCAGGAATACTGCGGCGGGACGGACATTCTGCGCGTCCATAAATCCCGCGTCAAACGCCAGAGTCATGGACAGTTCGTCTCGCAGCCCCGCGAATTCACGGTCGTTTGCCCCGTCGCGGAGTGTTATCCGGTCAAACTTTGTAAGCAGAGTTCCGTAAGCGTCACGGGCATTCCGGAAGAACGGGTACTTGAATTTTCCGTTACCCTCGCTATAGACATTCCGGGCGATAAGCCGGAAGGATTTCTGATCGTTCGCACGGGAATATCCGCCGACAACACGCGCTCCCGCAGCCTGTGAGATGAGCTGTTCGCCGTCGGAACCGAATACTTCGACATACATATCACGCTCACTTTCGCGTCCGCGCATATTGTAGTTCGCCGGAGCTGTCGGATTGATCTCTCCGCCGGTGTACTCCTCCTTAATATATTGGTCACGAAGGAAACCCTCAACAGCAATGCCGTTGTAGTAATCATACAGATTGTATTCGTCGGTGGACAGCACAAACACAAGTGTGTTTTCATCGAAACGATCATCTATGCTCTTGCCGACAACATAGCTTTTCAGCGCAGTATCGGAGCGCTTTTCGCCGTTCACCGCAATCGCTTTTATCGTGGTTGCGTTTACGGCGTTCTTTGCGGTTATGGTTATGGGCTTGCTGTATTTCTGTGATGCCGAAGTCGGATCATTGCCGTTCGTGGTATAGAATATCACCGCTTCCTCGTCCGGACAGGTAAGCTCCACCTCGATAGTATGATCATAGAAAGTCTTTTTCTGCGAAAAGGATACCGCAAAATCGGCAGGCGCGGTCTCAACAGGTTCTTCCTCCGGAATGTTGTCATTCGTTGTTTCGTAACTCTGTGAAAGAGACACCTGCATATCCGCGTGATTATTCAGCAGATATACGCTCACGGCTCCGACCGCAAGAACGGATATCAATAAAATAATTAATTTTTTCATTATCGTTATGATCAGAGATCAGTCGTTCATCATTTCCAGAAGCTCCGCTTCGCTTATCACCTTTACTCCGAGTTCTTCGGCTTTGGTGAGTTTGCTTCCCGCGGCTTCCCCTGCTACTACATAATTCGTTTTTTTCGAGACGGAGCCTGAACATTTTCCGCCCATGCTCTCGATCATTTCCTTTGCCTGCTCGCGTTTCAGTGTAGGGAGCGTGCCGGTGAGGACAAAGGTAAGACCCTCGAACCTGTCGCTTCCCGCCGCCTTGTCATAATCGAATTTCAGCCCCAGCGAACGGAACCTCTCTATTAGTCCGCGCATCTGTTCATCGGCAAAGGCGTCAGCCACATTCTTCGCAAGCACTTCTCCGAAACTGTCTATCGCGGAGATCTCTTCTTCCGAAGCATTCATCACCGCGTCGATACTGCCGAACTTCTTCATGAGCAGCTGCGCAGAGCGTCTGCCTATACCCCGTATGCCGAGTGCGTACAGCAGTCTGTCCGGCTGGTTCTGTTTCGAGTTCTCTATGGCTTTGATCAGGTTTTCCGCCGATTTGTCCTTATACCCGGGCAGCCTCAGGATTCTACTGATATCCAGTTCATATATATCTGCCGATGACTTCACAAGCTCATGTTCACAGAGCAGCTTCACGGCAGCTTCACCCAGTCCCTCGATATTCATTGCGTCACGGGAGGCAAAATGCTCAAGGCTCCGCAGGAGCTGAGCGGGGCAGTTCGGGTTTATGCAGCGCACTGCCGCTTCTTCTTCGTTCTTTTCTGTAATATGTCCGCAGACCGGACATTTTTCCGGCAGCCGGAATGTTTCACCTCCGGTATGCTTCACCACCCGAACGACTTCCGGTATTATCTCACCCGCTTTTCGTACCGCTATCGTGTCGCCTACCGATACGCCAAGCCTGTCCATAATGTCCTGATTGTGCAGAGAAGCACGGGAGACTGTCGTTCCCGCAAGCAGCACCGGATCAAATATAGCCACCGGAGTAAGCGCACCCGTGCGCCCGACATTCACCTCGATCTCACGAAGGACTGTTTCTTTCTCTTCCGGCGGATATTTGAACGCTACCGCCCACTTCGGCACCTTGGAAGTTGAACCTATGATGTCCCTCTGCGCAAGACTGTCCACCTTTATCACGGCGCCGTCCGTATCGTAGGCATAACCGTGCTTTTCCTCGCCGATCTCACGTATGCGTGCTATCGCTTCATCTATCGTGGCGCACAGCTTATGACCTACCGTCCGGAAGCCCTGCTCCTTCAGGTAGTCGAGTGTTTCACCGTGAGAACCGAATTCCCTGCCCTCTGCCTGCTGGATATTGAAGATAAAGATGTCAAGGGCGCGTTTTGCAGTGACCGAGCTGTCCTTCTGGCGAAGAGAACCGGCTGCGGCATTGCGGGGATTTTTCGCAGGTGTTTCACCGTTCTCCTCCTGCTGAGCCACCAGCGCCGCAAAGCTGCTGCGCGGCATATACACTTCACCGCGCACCTCTATGAACGGCAGCTTATCCGGCAGCCGGAGGGGTATGCTCTTTATTGTACGGAGATTTTCCGTGATATCCTCGCCCACAAATCCGTCTCCTCTGGTCGAGCCGCGGACAAACAAACCGTCCCTGTATTCCAAAGATACAGACAGTCCGTCTATCTTAGGTTCCACAGAATATACCGGATCCACTTCCCCGCGTACCCTCGTATCAAAGGCGTACAGTTCTTCCTCACTGAACACGTCCTGCAATGAACCCATCTGCACTGTATGGGTCACTTTTTCAAATGTGGACAGCGCATATCCGCCTACTCTTCGTGTCGGAGAGTAATCGGTCACCAGTTCGGGGTATTCACCCTCAAGCGCCTTCACCTCTCGCATCATAGCGTCATATTCGTCGTCCTCCACAGTAGGATCGTCCAGCACATAATAATTGTAGTTATGCTTTTCGATAACAGTGTAAAGCTCATTAAGCCGCTTTTCGGCTTCCGTTTTAGTCATCTGTACAAACTCCATAGATCATATATCAATATCAGCCAGCTCACTCACATTCTCGCTGTCAAGCACTATGTAGGAATAATTCTCCGGTACGTCCCCCACGATCACCGATTCCGAAAGCATTATGTCATACGAGACATTCACCGTCTCGGTGAATCCCGGCATCATGGGTGACAGCTCGGCATTCACCTCAAGAATTATGCTGTGGACTGTCTGATTTATGCCTGCGCTCCTGAAACTGCTGGTAAGGCGCGTCTCTGCGACGCCTTTCGGCTCTATGCGAAAATCCAGGGTACGCCCTGTACCGTACAGCATGCTTATACCGGTAAGCGTTCCCAACGATATTCCCACATACTCACCGCCGAGCCTGTCTATACCGTCATTGACCGCCTCGCTCATCATTGAGCGAAGACTGTTTATCTTCTTCTGATCCGCGGTAAGCGCCGCTACATTCCCGTTCGGGTCATACTTCAGGGTAACTATATCCGATATATCCTGCTCGCCGTTCAGCCGGTCAAACACCGCGTCACTGATAACACGCTGCGCAGCTGTCTTACACTTATAGTCAAGCAGCATTTTCAGTGTGGGACGTATGAACAGTTCAATTCCGACGAGCGCTGCTGCCGCGATAATTCCCACGGCAATAAGCACCGTCCCTATGATCCGCCCGATATTTCGTCTGTTTTTCTTTCCGCAGGTCATATAAGTTCACCCCATAAACATTTATGTGATTTTATTGTATCATTATATGTTTATGGGGTCTTATTTGTTATTAGGACAAGAGTTTATCAGCCCTTGAAGAATGTCCTGAATGCCTTGTACGCCATATAGACATCATTCTTTGCCGTAAGCTCGAAGGGCGCGTGCATGGAAAGTACCGGAACTCCGATATCGACCGTGTCAACGTTAAGGTTGGAGATGTACATTGCAACGGTTCCTCCGCCGCCGTGATCCACCTTTCCGAGTTCGCCCGTCTGCCATACGATGTCATCGCGGTCAAACAGTCTGCGGACTTCACCGACAAACTCGGCGGACGCGTCATTGGTGCCGGATTTTCCGCGGGAGCCGGTGTACTTCGTAAGCACGACGCCCCTGCCGCAGTAGGAAGCATTCAGCTTCTCGAACGGCTCGGAGAATGTCGGATCAAATCCCGCGTTCACATCGGCGGAAAGGCACTTGGAATTGGAAAGCACTGTTCTGCCGTTCGTACCGTACATTTCGCCGAGATCCGCTATGAAATACTTCAGATATGCGGACTGTAATCCGGTGCAGCCCTCACTTCCGATCTCTTCCTTGTCTGTGAGTATCGTAACAGCCGTCCTGTCCGGTGCGCCCTTTACTGCAAGGATAGCGGAAAGCGCGGTATAAGCGCACACCCTGTCGTCCTGCCCGTACGCACCCACAAAGCTTCTGTCAAATCCTACGTCCTTTGCCTTGTAAGCGGGAACGCACTCCAGTTCGGCAGAAATGAAATCGCTCTCAACGATACCGTACTTTTCGTTGAGTATCTTCATTATGTTCAGCTTCACCATTTCGCTTGCCTTGTCGTCGCGGAACGGTCTCGAACCGATGAGGATATTCAGCTCCTCGCCCTGTATAAGTTTCGGAGCGGGGCGCTTGTACTGTTCGTCCGCAAGATGCGGGAGAATGTCGGTTATGACAAGTACCGGATCGTCCTCTTCTTCACCTATCTTTACTTCGACTTTCTCTCCGTCGGAGCGGATAATTACTCCGTGCAGCGCAAGAGGGATCACCGGCCACTGGTACTTCTTGATGCCGCCGTAATAATGGGTCTTGAAATATGCGATACCCTCATTTTCGTAAAGCGGGTTCTGTTTGAGGTCTATACGGGGGGAGTCAATGTGCGCGGCAACAAGATTAACGCCCTCCTCTGCCGGCTTCTTTCCTATCACGGCAAGAATAACTGCCTTGCCTCGGTTGCAGACATATACCTTGTCTCCGGGCTTATACTCAGCAGTCTTGTCAAAGGGGACAAATCCCGCTTTCACCGCAAGTCTGATCGCTTCTGCGCACGCCTCACGCTCTGTCTTGCCGGTGTCAAGAAAGCTCTTGTAACCCTCACAGAACTTATCAGCTTTTGCGATCTCACTGTCGCTCATCGCAAGCCCCGTGTTCTTCCGCTTCATGAAGAGCTGTTCTTTCAGCTCTGAAGCCTCCGTCTTCTTTTCCTTTTTCTCTTTTGCCATTTCAGTCCGTCCTTTCGTCCGCGTAAAGCTCCCTGTATATGCTCAGCGCGGTATTTATTTTATTTACATAATGTGAACAGTTCCTGCTCGGGATATTGTCAAGGTGGATCCCGTCCGCGGAATATCCGCTGTCCTCCAGCCAGCCGCTTACTTCACCCACACCCGAGAAATACGCTGCGGCAGCCGTGTCAACACTGCCGAAACGATCGACCAGATAATCCACAAGGTACGCTCCGTAACGGATATTCGTCTCCGGATCGAACATATTGTCATATATCACCTCATCGCCGTCACCCAGCCGGAACTTCACCCAGTCGAATGTCGTCTCCATGAGCTGCATCAGACCCCTTGCCCCGATATCGGAGACAGCGTTCGGATCAAACCCGCTCTCTGTCTTTATGAAAGCATAGATAATGTATTTGTCGAGATTGTATTCCGAGGCATATTTCTCCACATACTCCGAATATTGTATCGGATGAGTGGAAGCAAGGAGCATACGGCGTGTATCTTTCCAGACAAGATGATTTATTATGATCCCGGCAATTATCAGCACTGCCGCGATAACAAGTATAATAAGAATTTTTTTCTTTCTTCTGCTCAAATCATGCTCCCCTGTGTCCCTGAATAAGCCTGCGGGCAATTTCAGCCGTTCTTTCGGCAAGATCCTCCGCGGTGCCGTTATTGATTATACAATGATCGGAACGATCTTTGTAGAATGACGCATCATGCTGCGACGAGAGACGTTTTAACGCCTGTTCCTCCGTAAGTCCGTCCCGTTCCATTATCCGCTCTTTGCAGAAGTCGGTATCGGCTGTTACGCTCACTATCCTGTCGCACAGCATATCCGCGCCGCTTTCAAACAGCGTTGGCGCGTCAAGCAGAAACAGCGTCCTGCCATGCCCCGCGAACCGGTTCATCTCTTCTATTATTAAATATATGATGTACGGATATATCAGACGGTTCAGGGCATCAAGCCTGCGTCTGTCACCGAACACTATGCTGCCGGTTTTCTTACGGTCAAGCTCACCGTCCGGAGTCAGAACGTCCTCCGAAAAAAGCTCCGCGATTTCCCGGAGCGCCGGTCTGCCCTTTTCGACCGCCTTACGGGATATTATGTCGCAGTCGATCACGGAAAAACCGTTTCCGGCAAACACACGGCACGCCGTAGTCTTACCCGCCCCGGACATTCCCGTGAGACCTACGGTGAAAATATTGTCGTTACTGTAAAGCATCGGTGCCTCCGTCCGCGTCCAGAATGCGGAAACCCGCAGACCGAAGCAGCCTGTTATATACCGCGAGACCTATGCCCGAAGTGTCCGGCTTTCTTACATAAACTTCACGGCACCCTGCAGCGTCCGCTTCACGCAGGCTCGAAAACAGATTCTCCGCCTGTTCTTCCGATGTACCGCCGTAAGGGAAAACTGTCACGCTCTCCGGAACATTCTCGTTCCCGAAGCCGAGAAATCCGGTTTTTCCGGTATTCTTTCCACGCAGGAACCTTTCGGCGCTCTCCGTGCTGCCTTTCAATATATATACTTCCGCCTTCGGTGAATAATGCTTGTATTTCATTCCCGGAGAAAGAACTTTCGCGTCGGGTGCGAGCTTCTCCAGAACTCCGCCGTCTATCTCCACATGACAGAATTCCCGGAGCATCTCCGGCGTTACGGCTCCCGGACGGAGTATTCTCACGGTATCTTCATTCACAAAGCAGATGACCGTGCTCTCAACACCGTATCTGCACTCGCCGTCGTCAACTATCAGCGGTATCTTACCGTTCATATCCTCGTAAACATGCTGTGCGCTTGTGGGGCTCGGCAGACCCGATGTATTCGCGGACGGCGCGGCGAGCGGGGAACCGCACCGCTCTATCAGTTTAAGCGTGAACCTGTTGTTCGGCATTCTCACCGCAGCCGTGTCAAGACCTCCGCAGGTCTCCGCGGGTACATGCGGCTTTCGTGAAAATATCATAGTAAGCGGTCCCGGCCAGAACTCCTCCGCAAGCTTCAGTGCAAGCGGAGACACAGACACAGCTATATCATACAGCATTTCCATAGAACATATATGCAGTATCAATGGATTGTCCTGCGGTCTGCCCTTTGCGCGGAACACCGACCGCACCGCTTCAACATCATACGCGTTCGCGGCAAGTCCATAGACCGTTTCCGTCGGTATCGCAGCTATTCCGCCGTGTTTCAGTATGCCGGCGGCTTCTTCAAGTATATCGTCTCCCGCTTTTGCGAGTTTTGTTTCCATTTTATCCTCTTGTTGTCATTAATTCCCGCTGCCTGCGAGCTTCGCCGCCGTATCGGCTATTGCGAGAGCGTCGAAAACCTCGTCGCAGGCACCGTTCATGAACTGTTCCAGCTTATACAGCGTAAGCCCGATCCGGTGATCGGTAACGCGGCTCTGCGGGAAATTGTATGTCCTGATACGCTCGGAACGGTCTCCCGATCCTACCTGTATCTTTCTTTCCGCTGCCCTTTTTCCCTGCTGTTCGTTCAGTTTTGCTTCATACAGTCTGGTATAAAGCATCTTCATTGCCTTGTCTTTATTCTTGTACTGGCTGCGTTCTTCCTGGCACTCTACTATCGTTCCCGTGGGCTTGTGGATTATGCGTATGGCGGATTCGGTCTTGTTGATATGCTGCCCGCCCGCTCCGCTGGAACGGTAGGTCTGGTATTCCAGATCGGCAGGGTTTATATCTATATCCACTTCCTCCGGTTCCGGCAGCACTGCCACCGTTACTGCGGAAGTCTGTATCCTGCCCTGCGCTTCTGTCTCCGGTACACGCTGTACACGGTGGACGCCGCTCTCATACTTGAGTTTCGCATACACGCCCTCACCCTCTACCGAGAAGCTTATCTCCTTGAATCCTCCCAGTTCAGTCGGATTGGAACCTATGACTTCTATCTTCCAGCCTTTTGTCTGGGCATACATGGTGTACATTCTGTACAGGGAATTTGCAAACAGTGCGGATTCCTCGCCGCCTACCCCCGCTCTTATCTCGATTATGACGCTTCGGTCATCGTCGGGATCCTTCGGGAGAAGCATTATTTTCAGCTCTTCGGTGTACTTTTCTATCAGCGCTTCACTTTCTTCATACTGCAGCTGCGCCATTTCTCTCAGTTCTTTGTCCGCGCTGCCGTCATCAAGCATTTCTTTTGCTTCGGCATGGTCGGACTGCGCTTTCTTGTACTCGCGGAACTTTTCCACCAACGGAGTGAGAGTTTTGAATTCCTTCATCAGCTTTTTATACTGTTCCTGATCCGCGACTATCTCCGGATCGGAGAGCTTTCCGCTTATTTCCTCATAGCGCTTTTCGGCATCATTCAGTTTATCGGTCACAGACTCACCTCCGTATCATAATATTATACCATATTAACAAGAAAATTTCAATAGCTGAAAAGAAAATCAACAGCAAACGAAAACATACTTTTTCAGACTGTTCAATCCTCCGGATCGGTGCTTTTACCGCAGACGGGACATCTGTCGATATTGTACAGCTTCAGGTGGAGCAATGTGCCGCAGTGAGGACATCTTACCTTCATTATCATCCATACCACGGAAGCTGCCGCGATCACTCCGCCGATAATGTAAAAGACTATCATAAGGGGTCCGCCGCTTACCGTTCCCATTATAAAGAAAATACACGCTGCTAAAAAAATTACATATCCTATAATTCTGTTTATTTTCGGGCCTTTCATATTTCTCCAAGCCTTTCCGCAGCCGCGGCGAACACGGGAAGCGGCTCCGCCGCCTCGGCATCACCAAGCGAATATATCTGCGACAGCAGAAGTCTTTTCAGCTTTACCGGCATATTCTTCTGCTCGCTTATCTTGCGCGGGAACATATCCTTTACTATGTCTATCTCCCAGAGCGCGTCCTGTACATCATAAGCGTCTATGGTGTCCTCAGAGGTTATGTCCCAGCCGCAGGCGAACATCGCGTTCTCTATCTCATGGGGATAGAACATCGTTTTTATATTGAAATGATCGGATATATGGTACGCTTCACATATCGCCTGTATGTTTGCGGACATGAAGTGCCTGTACTGTCCGATAGTGGTGCATCTCGGATCCCACTCCGCCACACAGAGACGCGGCGCCCACCTGCGCACCTTGAACAGTATATCGCGCAGTTCCTCCTGAGACGACATATACCACAGGCAATGGGACAGCACCACATATCCGAAGGAATTCGGCTCAAAATCAAAGGAAGGGTTGAGTATGTTCACGCCGAGATCAATATTTATGCGGTCACCGAAATGCGAGAACATCAGCCGTTCCCGTGCTGTTCCGAGATTTTCGGGCGAGCCGTAATTCCCGTCCGCAAGATCTACCGCATAAACAAACCCGCTTTCTCCGACCGTGTATGCAAGTGCCGCTGTTGTCTCGCCCTGTCCGCAGCCTATCTCAAGTATCCTGCTTCCGTAGAATATCTTCCAGAAATCCGCAAGCCGCAGTCTGTGCTCGATCCTTGAACGGGTTATATCACCCGTGAATCCGGACAGATGCATGACTTCCTTCGCACGCTCGTCAATGGTTTTCTGCATACGCTTTTCCTCCGCAAAAACAAACTGCCCTCTGAAAACAGAGGGCTTATGCTGTCTTGTTCAGTTTGTGACGTCGATAACGGGCAGTACGCATTCTGTCTTACTGTGCGCGCTGTACCTTGCCCGAACGCAGGCATCTTGTGCATACATTTACTCTGCACGGTGTTCCGTTCACGAGAGCCTTTACCTTCTGTACATTGGGCTTGAAGGTTCTGTTTGTGCGTCTGTGCGAATGGGAAACAGCTATACCGAATGTAACGCCCTTGCCGCAGATCTCACATTTTGCCATGGGTCAAGCACCTCCTTATGATTCGCTTCTATATCTCGGGTTTCAGATATACATTAACACTATGATATTTTAGCAGATTATACAGGATTTGTCAAGTGTTTTTTTGAAAAATAACAAAAAAATCTTCAAAAAACAGAAAAAACGACTGAAACCGAACCGCTATATTTAGCATATATGAAAAAAACACTTGCAAAATATTGTAATATAT
>CAMVGH010000074.1 GCA_947166945.1 uncultured Clostridia bacterium | reverse complement strand
AGGTGCGTAGTTCCTGCCCCCATTGCAAGGCGAAGCGTTTGGGTCCAGCGTCACGCTGGCGCGGGTCCGGGGCGGCGTTAGCCCCGGCGGAGTTTGAGGCAGAGCCTCATGCGCGCAGGCGCTGTCACAGGGCGGACTTCATAGCTGAGGAAAGCTCCTCGATGCGCTCCTTTTTGAGCTTCATGCTTACCGTATTGACGATAAGGCGGGCGGATATCGGGACAACGTCCTCGATCACTTCAAGACCGTTCTCTTTCAGAGTCGTGCCTGTCTCCACGATATCAACGATGCCGTCCGCGATGCGCAGCAGGGGAGCAAGCTCGACAGAGCCTTCGATCTTTAAGATATCGACGTCCATGCGCTTGCTTTCAAAGAAATGGCGGGTGACTGCGGGGTATTTTGTGGCAACGGTCTTTACGCCTACGCCGCCGTAGAAATCAAGACCCTTTTTCGTGGCAAGAGCAAATCTGCACCTGCCGAAGCCGAGATCTGCTATCTCATAGTATTGCCCCCCGTGTTCGAGAATGGTGTCCTTGCCGACCACTCCCATATCGCACGCGCCAAGTTCGACATAAGTGATGACATCTGCCGCTTTCGCAAGCACGACCTCGATGTTCTGTCCGGGGATATTCAGGATAAGGCGGCGGCCTTTCTCTTTCAGCTCGGTCACATCAAACCCCATTTTCTCAAACAGTCCGACCGTGTCCTTTTCAAGCCTGCCCTTGGTGAGGGCGATGCGGATAGCTGTGTTTTCGTTCATTTCCCGCGCCCTCCTTTATATTTCCGCGGACACGATGCCGTCCGCCGTTACAGTGTCGAGACGCTTTATACCGCGCTTTCTTGCAAGTTCCCGCGCTTCGTCGGCGGAAGAAAGATCCGCGTATTCGGCGGTGGAGCCTTCGCTTATCAGCCTGCGGCAATGTCGGAGAGCCTCGGTGATATGCTCGTCATCTGAATAAACGAGAACTGCCGGAGGCGGGGTGAGCATACCGCCCGAACGCTTTAACAGTGCGCTCGCCACGGCGTTTTCGTTCACCGCGAAACCCGTTGCCGGTATATCCGCGCCGAAATCCGCCAGCACCTTGTCATATCGTCCGCCGGACAGTACGGGCATTCCGTAGCCTGTAACATACCCCTTGAATACTATTCCGGTGTAATAGTCCTGCGACTTGCTCACCATACCGAGATCGACTGTGACTTTTCCGCCTATACCGAGGGCGGAGATGTTGTCGAATACCTTTGAAAGCCGTGTGAGACGGGGCTGTACTTCTTCGGGAAGCACCCTTGCGGCTTCCTCGATGACCTCCTTGCCGCCGAACAGCCTTGCGAGCTTTCCGACCGCCGCGGCATACCTGTTGTCTCCGTATCTTCCGAGAAGTTCGTCGAGAGCGGGGTAATTCTTGCCGAGCATATATTCGCGGAGTTCGTCATGTTCTTTTTCGGATAGGTCGAGTTTTGAGGCGAGTTCCGTGAAAAATCCGCTGTCGCCTGTCTCGACGCGGTAATCCTCCGCTTCAAAGGATTCCATTACTTCCGCCGCGACAGACAGGGCTTCCATATCCGCCCTCATGGTCTCGCCGCCGATGATCTCGATACCGCTCTGGAAGAATTCGTCGTCGCGTCCGCTTTCCTTCGGGTTGGCACGGTAGATCGTCTGGTTGTAGAAAAGCTTCAGCGGCAGGGGAGAACCGGAAAGTCTCGTCCCGATGAGCCTTGCGATAGGAAGGGTCGAATCCGGCCTCATCACCATAAGGCGGCCCTTGCCGTCGGTAAGCTTGTACAGTTCTTCCTGCGAGTAATGTCGTGACTTGTTGTTGAACACATCAAAGAATTCAAGACCGGGGGTGATGACTTCGGTATAACCCCTGCTCATGAATATGCCGCGTAATCTGTCGCCGACATTCCGGAGTGCAGCGCATTCGTCGAATATAAGGTCGCGGGTACCCTCCGGTGTAAGAAGATCGTATTTTTTCATATTGATATTTCCTTTGTTTGCTTTAGTGTACTACTATGCTAATCAATTACCATAGTAGTATGATAACATTTTTCCGGTATTAAGTCAATAGGATCGAAAAAATTCGCCGTTCCATACAATATTTTTCAACAATAGCCGCGATCTATTGGCTCGTCTGCACTGCTTCCGCCTGTTTATCCGCTTTGTCCTCGCCCCGGTACAGCAGTTTCAGTATTATCGGCGTTGTGACGGAAGAAACTATTATCAGCAGAATGACCGACGTGAAATATGTCGGATCCATAAGTCCCACGGAAAGCCCTTTCTGTGAGACTATAAGAGCCACCTCACCGCGGGTCATCATTCCCACCCCGACTTTAAGGCTGTCCTTGAAGTTATTGCCCAGCAGCCTTGCCGTACAGCCGCAGCCTATGACCTTGGTTATCAGCGCGGTGAACACGAAAGCCGCCGAAAACAGCAGAAGTTCCGGCGTGAAGCCGTCGAACTGCGTTTTCAGACCGATACTTGCGAAAAATACCGGACCGAACATCATATACGAGCTTACGTCCATTTTTTCGGCTATGTATTCCGAGTCGCGCAGATTGCAGAGGATAAGTCCCGCCACATACGCGCCGGTTATATCCGCTATGCCGAAGAATTTCTCCGCCGAGTACGCCATTATCATACACAGCGCAAGACCGAGTATCGGTATCCTGCGCTTATGAGGGTAGCGCTTGTCGATGAATTTGAATACGTAGTAGGTGATTATTCCCACCAGCACGCTGAACAGCAGGAACAGTCCCGTGCGTACAACAACGTCCATAGGGTCGGAATCCGGATCCTTGAACCCCATAACAAAGGTCAGCACTATGATGCCGATTATATCGTCTATGATAGCGGAACTGAGTATCAGCGTACCTACGCGCCCTTTCAGATGCCCCAGTTCCTTGAGCGTCTGTACGGTGATGCCGACAGATGTGGCAGTCATGATCGTGCCTGTGAACACGGCGCGCATAAATCCCTCGCTGCCCCATTCGGAAAAACCGAAGATCAGCATATATGTCACCGCTCCGCCGATAAGCGGCACGAACACTCCGACCAGCGCTATCAGCAGCGCCTTCGGACCCGTTTTCAGCAGGTCTTTCATATTTGTTTCGAGACCCGCCCCGAACATTATCAGTATAACGCCTATTTCTGCCATTCTCGACAGAAAATCCGACTGTCCGACCCAGCCGAGCATGGAAGGACCGATAAGCAGACCGGCGATGATCTCACCGACGACCTGCGGTGCTTTCAGTTTATTTGCAATAAGACCGAAGACCTTTGCCGTCACGATGATGATGGCAAGGTCTTTCAGAAATCCGAAACTCTCCATAACTTTATCTCTTCTTTATGTTTGTATTTATGTTTTTACGCGGGTAAAAGCGCGTAGTAATACTTGATAAGGAGTATCAGCGAGAGCGTGAAAATAAATCCCACCGACACAGTGAGATACATAGCGCGCATTTTTTTGGTTTTTATAAGGATAATGCTGCTCATTCCCACCCAGATGCAGGACACCATAAGAGACACCACTATCAGTATCATAGGAAGTATGAACGTGTAGTCATAGTGCAGCATCTTTTCGGAAACGAACAGTACCATTCCCGTGACGAACGGAACGAAGCCCAGCGGCAGCACCGCCAGACCCCAGTTCTTGCGTCCCGCACGGAAAAATCCTATATTAAGAACGCCGAGTACGAGCGCTATCAACAGACATTCTCCCGCCATTTATCTCCTCCGTCAGCCAAGAAATCCCTTTACTATACCCTTTGCTTTGTCGTTGTCGCTTGTAACGATATAATACACCCATTCACCGGACTGCTCGACCACAGCTCCTTCGAGCTTGTAGTATTCGTCGGGGGTGTAATCCTTGTATGTCTTCTTCTGATATTCGAGACGGTCATTCACCGCGTTTACCCCGTTTGCCGCCGCGTCGGAGGAAGTGAACTTAAACACCGCTATCTCGTCCGGATACGCGCCGGAAGCGCACATATAATAGGACGAATCAGCGAGGGTAGCGGTATCGAGACTGTCAAAGTAGTCCGCGAGCGTTTCGGGCTTCTTCTCGAACGCGGAGTTTATCGGTACTTCCGCAAGGACTGCCGCGGTTATCTCGGAAGCGGAAGCGTTCACTGCCGCCGCGGGCTGTGCTTCCGTCACCGCCGCTGTGGCAGGTGCCGGCTGTCCGCCGGTGCATGATGCCGCGCCGCACGCGAGTGCTGCGATAAGTGCTGCTGCTAAAATTCTCTTTTTCATTTTTCTTTTCCTTTCTTTTTTATGTTCCCGTTTGTTTTTATGATATCTGTATAGACTTCTGGAAGAAGCTCAGCATGTGCTTGTAAGCCGAACCGAGGAAATGCAGCCCGTCCGCTTCTGCGTAATCCGCGGAGAAGTACCCGGAGGAGTCCTCAAGTTCAGAGCAGAGGTCGAGGAACACAACTCCGACTTCTTCGCACATTCCCTTGAGCAGCTTGTTATAGCCGTTCACCATTACCATAGTCTCCTGTCCGGCGGAGTCGTGCGCCTTTGTTACCGGCGGTATTGAAACGACATAGATATAGCTGTCGGGGCATACGGCTTTCAGTTCATTCACCAGCAGAGCCATCTGTTCCGACATATATGTGTTGCCCATATAAGCCAGACCGTTTGAGCCGAGCATTATGAATATGCGCTTCGGCTGCATCTCCTGCGCCTTTGAGACCGACGTATAGCCGTCATAGGCTTTGGTGCGTGCGGATTCGGGGTTCAGACCTATCTGCGCGAACACATTGGAGCTTTCAAAATATCCGTAGTTCACCAGCCCCGTATATATAGAGTCTCCGATGAACAGGTCATTTGCGAAGAATCCGGGGTCATAGTCGTCCGTCTCCGCCGCTTCAACTGTCTCGGCAGGCTCTTCGGAAGTCTCCTCCGTTGTTGTATCGGTGACAATGAACTCTTCCGTATCCGCGGTCGTCTCTTCGGTATCTGCGGTCGTCTCCATTCCGACAGCCTCTCCGGTGGTCACGGCGGTGGTGGTTATCTGCGCGACTTCACCGCTCTCGTCCATATTAGCGACGTCTGTGGGTTCGAGCTTACCTGTCATATACAGGTATATCAGCACGATAAGCACAATAACTGTTGCCGCTATCAGTATATTCAGGATCACTATTGCGAGTGATATACCGTCAACTCTGTGTTTTTTTGTCATAACTTGTACTTCCTCTTTTGTAATAGACACTATTCTTTATTAATGTCTGCTCATCAGCCAATAAATTGCTTCATAGCGCAGCTTGAAGCAATTTATTGGCTGCAAAAGTGCAAGGAAAATTTATATATTTTAGGATTTTCCTTGCACTTTTGTTCGTCCGAAGGACGAAATGAGCTTGACATCAAGGAATGTGTCCGTTGTTTAAATGCACCGCAGGCGCATTTAAACAACATCTGAAAATCTGTTTTGCAGATTTTCAGTCAATAACTGCCAAAAGGCAGTTATTGAGGACACATTTATTATACTATATTTCCCTCGGATAATCAATAGTTTTCGGGGATTTTTTCGTCATTTCACGGATAAAACGCCCCTTACTCTGCGCAAAGGGCGTTTGGTGTTCACATCTCTATTTTATGTTCCTTCATGTGTTTCTTGACGGCAAGGAAAGTGGTGTCGCTGATGACGTGTTCGATGCGGCAGGCGTCCTCGGAAGCCGTTTCCTCATCTACTCCGATGCCGACGAACAGTGCGGTCAGGACTTTATGTCTCTCATAGATCTTTTCCGCGATCTCTCTTCCGAGGTCGGTGAGGGTTATAAAGCCGTTCTCGTCGATATCGAGGTAGCCTCCGTCCTTCAGCAGGTGCATGGCACGGCTGATACTGGGCTTGGAAAATCCCATTTCCTCACAGATGTCGATAGAGCGTACAGCGTTTTTCTTTCCTGAGAGTATGAGTATCGTTTCGAGATACATCTCTCCCGATTCCTGAAGATTCATTCTGAAATTCCTCCGTTTGATCTGATGTTCTGCCGCGCCTGTGCGGATCAGACTATTCCTGTTCTTTCGGCGCTTATGACGCCGCTTATCTTGCTTATACGGGCTATGAGGTTGTTGAGCTGTTCGACGCTTGCGACCTCTACCGTGACTATGATGTTTCCGTTTCCGTTTTTAAGGTTATGTGCGGTGATATGCCGTATAGGTATGCGGCTCGCGGCGATGACCGATGTAACGTCCGCGATGAGTGCCGTTCTGTCCTCCGCTATGACATCTATCGTGGCATTGTAGCAGTCTGTCTCGTCTGCCGCCGCCCATGCCGCCTTTATCCAGCGTTCCTTGTCCTCCGGCGGGGAGTTCAGCACATTGAGACAGTCCTTCTTGTGGACGGAAACGCCGTATCCTCTTGTGATGAATCCTATGATATCGTCGCCGGGCAGGGGGTTGCAGCATTTCGCGTACTTTACGAGACAGTTGTCCATGCCATCTACGATAACTCCGCTTCTTCTGCGTCTGCCGGAGTAGTTCACCGAGTACGGATCCTCCGTTTCATGATCCGCGTGACGGGCGGTGTACATATCCTTTGCCCGCTGCATGATCTTGGAGAGTATCACGCCCCCGTAGCCGATAGCGGCGTAGAAATCCTCGGCGTTGTCGAAGTGCTGCATCTTTGCAAGCTCAAGAATGAAGTCCGGCTCCGGGGTCATCTTGTTCCGCCGGAATTCGTTCTCGATAGCCGTCATGCCTTCCTGGATATTCTCCTCGCGGCATTCCCGCTTGAACCACGACCGTATCTTCGACCTTGCCTCGTTTGTCTTTGCGATATCCAGCCAGTTTCGGTTGGGGCGGGCGCCCGGGGAAGTCACCACCTCGACTATATCACCGGTCTGGAGCCGGTAGTCGAAGCGTATCATCTTTCCGCCGACCTTTGCGCCGGTCATGTGGTTGCCGACCTGTGTATGGATCGCGTAGGCGAAGTCTATCACGGTCGAGCCTGCCGGCAGGTTTATGACGTCTCCCTTCGGGGTGAACACATATACATCGTCGGGGGAGAGATCCACCTTTATAGCGTCCGCTATCTGTTCGATATCGTCGGTATCCTGCTGCTGTTCGATAATGTGTCTTATCCAGTCAAAGCGCTTTTCGCCGGAGACCTTCCCGCTTATCCCCGCCTTGTACTTCCAGTGCGCAGCGATACCGTACTGAGCGGTATTGTGCATCTCGTAGGTGCGTATCTGCACCTCGAAGGGGATACCCTCGCGGCCTATGACGGTCGTATGGAGGGACTGGTAGCGGTTGGGCTTCGGGGTCGCGATATAGTCCTTGAAGCGGAAGGGGATAGGCTTGAAGATATCATGCACTATACCGAGGACATTGTAACATTCTATCACGGTAGATACGATGACGCGCACCGCGTAGATGTCGTATATCTCGTCGAAGCTCTTGCCGGTGATATATACTTTTTTGTATATCGAGTAAACGCTCTTCACTCTGCCCTCTATGGTAGGCGGGGGCTGTATATCGGATATGCGCTCTCTTATGCGGGATTTTATCACATCTATGAAGGTATCGCGCTGTTCCTTGTGCTGGTTGAGCATATCCTCGATAGTCTTTGAGCCGTAGGGGTCGAGTATGCGTATGGAGATATCCTCCATTTCCTCTTTCACGGCGCTCATACCGAGGCGGTGAGCGATAGGCGCGTAGAAGTTCATTGTTTCGAGAGCCTTCTTGCGCTGCTTCTCCGGCGGGCGGTACATGATCGTGCGCATATTGTGGAGTCTGTCCGCCAGCTTTATGATGATAACGCGTATGTCCTTGGACATTGCGATGAGTATTTTGCGGGTATTTTCCGCCTGCTGTTCTTCCTTTGTATTGTTGAGGGGTACCTGACCTATCTTTGTGACGCCGTCAACGAGATTTGCCACGTCCTCGCCGAATTTCTTCCGCAGCGTTTCGAGCGTAACGTCGGTATCCTCCACGACATCATGGAGCAGAGCCGCGCAGATAGTGTCGGTATCCATACAGAATTCCAGCAATATACAGGCAACGGCGATAGGGTGAGTGATATACGGCTCGCCCGAACTGCGCTTTACGCCGGCGTGGGCTTCATTTGCGGTTTCGTACGCGGCGGTGATCTTTTCGAGATCGTAAGGTTTTTCGCTCTCCCTGATCTTCTCCGTCAGATATTCAATTGTATAAAGCATACCGATATCACACCTTTCTCTGTATTTTGTTCTACATTTTTATTATTTATTGTCTGTATATTTCCGTACTCACGGTGTCTGCGAACGGGGATATCACTCCTCTTCCTCTTCTTCGTCCGCTTCGTCCTCATTGGTATATACCACCTTGAGGAGCTTGTCTGCGAGCGCGGAGATAAGGTTCTTGTACTGGAGCTTCTCGACCCACTTCTTGGGGAATCCCTGTATCCCGAAGTAAGCGCCGAGCAGTGCCGCTGTCATGGACGCGCAGGTATCGCTTGCGCCGTCGTGGTTCGCGGCGAGCTGGATAGCGTGTCTGGGGCTGTCATAGTGCATCACCGCGCAATATACCGCGATAGCGAGTGCTTCATAAGCCTCGAAGCCGTAGCCCATTTTCTTGATAGCTTCCATAGGCGCGATCTCCTCGTTGTGTGCGAGGTCAAGCGCGTACTGCATGGTCTTTTTGAGCACTTCGCCGTCCGCCACGCTGTCGAGCAGCTTTATCACCGTGTTCACGGCGTCCTCGACTTCCGCACCGCTCACGATCTCCGCGATCAGTGCGGCATAGCAGCCTCCCGCGATGTAACCCACCGGATTTCCGTGGGTTATAGCCGCGGCTCTGCACCCCATGTCAAATGCCTTCTTTGTATCATTGTAGAAATAAAGACCGATAGGTGCCGAGCGCTTTACCGCGCCGTTGTCCTTGTTGTCGTTGAGATGTCTTTCGGGTGTACCGTAAGCCATATTGCGTATTTTAAGGAGCGCGTCGATGTTCTTCGTATCGGCGGTGCGCTTCTTGTAAAGCCCCTTTGCCTTGAGGAGCCTGAGCTTGTACGCGTTCTGGGCGGGGTCGAACAGCCACGCGTATTCCTTGCCCGCGACTGTCTTTGTCTGTGTGTAGAGCCATACCTGATATGCGAGGAAGATATAGTCCTCATAGTTCACCTGTCCGTCGTCCGCGCCCGCGCTGTGCGCCCAGAGCAGACCGTCCGCCGTGAACAGTGAGAGCTGTGTATCGTCTGTGAACAGTGCGGTCCCGGTCCTCTTGCTGACCGCAAGGTCAAGGCACCCCGATTTTTCAAATCTTTCGCAGATCGCCTCATAGTCCATAAGCTCGATAGGGTAGCCGAAAGCGTCTCCTATCGCAAGTCCCAGCATGACTCCCTTGAAGCGGTCGTCGAGATAAACTTCACTCATTGTTATTCGTCCTTTCTTTTTTGAGTTTCCTCATTGATTTTCTGTCATATACGGTCTTTGAGATGACCATTGTTTTCTGGGTCATATACAGCCGTTCGAGGTAATCGTAGTAGATGCCCGGCGACGCGATGCCGCTGATGCACACGATATCGGTACCGGCTTTTCCGACTATGCTGTCGGTGAGCAGCACGCAGTTGGTGCTGAGTATGGAATATGTCCTGAATTTACCGTCCGTGAACTTGAAGAACCGTGCGTGTGTGCCGTTCCACAGTTCGCTGCAGTAATCGTGGTAATCGCTGAGTTTTATGTTCTGTGCGCCCTTTTCCTCACAGGCTCTCTGATAGGGCGGCTCCCACGGTACCGCGCCGCTTTTTATCTCAGCGACTTCCGAGCGCACTTCCGAAAGCTGTCCGGGCGTGAGCCGCAGTCCGTATGAGAACACTATCTGTCTGTCGTGGGTGACGGAGAAATCGAGGTATGTCTCTTTCTCGGCGGTGAACATCACCCCGTCCCCGAAAACTCCGAAGAGCCTGTGGGAAGCGTGGTCGTGGTTCCCGTATGATATGACCTCGCCGTCTATGTAAAGATCGAGGTGTCCGACTTTTCCGGAGCCGTTGTTGGAGACGTGTACCATGATCTCCATATCCGGCGGCGCTCCGTCTCCGCGCTCGTCCTCCACGAATTTCGGCGGCTCGTCGTTGAGCGAGATGTACTCATTCACATACCGCAGTGTTCCGAGGGGCATGAACGTTGACACGAACACGGGCGGGGAAATGCGGATATGGCGCTTCATATCGTTTTTTATCTTCTGCGGCACCATGAGGGTCACGAAGTCGGAGAGCATCTCCGCTCCGAAGAGTATGCAGTAAACTCCCGATATGATAAGGAACATATCATTGCGAAGTCCCTTTGTGAAGAGCAGTATCACGAACACGAGATAGAACGCGAAGGCTATGAGATCGAGGTAATGTCCCGGCTGACGGTCGAGCTTTGCGACGATGAAGTCCGCGAGTTTGGAAGCCCCGTTGAACAGCAGGTATGCCGCCAGCAGGTATGCCGCGAGCGTGAATGAAAGCTCCGGCATGGTTGTTATCAGCACCGCCAGTCCGATATTGACCAGCGCGGTTATCAGTTTTGCCTCCTTGCGCTTCTGTCCGAGCTTTCCTCCGTGGGCTATGAAGGCGAAGAGGTTCCTCGCGCCGTGAATGGCGAGGACGGCACCGGCGAAATATGCCAGCGGGGTCATCAGTATCTCGCGCTGTGACACGATTATGACGCCGAGTGTGAGCATAGCCGCTCCGAGAGCGAACAGTGCCGCTTTGTAGAGATAGACCTTATACATTATTATTTATGGTACTTTCTGTTATTGAGTATCGTGAAAGCGCGGTATATCTGTTCCGCGAGCATTATCCTCGCCAGACGGTGGGGAAATGTCATCTTCGACATGCTCAGCCGCAGGTCGCCGCGCTTTTTTACCGCATCCGACAGTCCGTATGAGCCGCCGATTATGAAGGTGAACGTATTTTTTCCTTCCGCTGTGCCGTCCGAGAGCTTTCCCGCGAATTCCTCGCTCGAAAGCTGCTTTCCTTCGACGCACATCGGTATCACATAACTGTCGGCGGGTATCTTCCGCAGTATCTTTTCGGCTTCGGTGTCAAGCGCTTTCTGTATCTCCGCGTCGGAAGGGTCATCGGGCAGGTATGCCGCCTCGACTTCCTCCGCTGTGAGTTTACAGAACCCCGCGAGCCTTTTTTCGTATTCCCCGAAAGCCTCCGTGAAGAATTTCTCCTTCAGCTTTCCCACCGCTATGATCTTTACGCTTACCATTTGGCGCTTATCTTGGCTTTTCTCGCCCTGCGTGCCTCGGCTTTCGCTATACGCGCTTTCTGTACGGCGTTGAGCACGATATCGGCTATTATGAACAGAGCGAGAACAGCCACACACAGCTTGAACCACCACTTTCCGAATATACTGTTTATCATTCTTGTAGTATATTCATACTGGGACAGTTCAATGCTTTGCGAAGCTAACAGATTGGTAGTCCACAGCACATCTCCGTCCAGCGACAGTTCCAGTGTTCCCATTACCGCGCCCTTTTCGATAGGTGCCACGACAGCGCCGTTATCGTTCTGTTCGGCGGTTATGGTGTATTTCTGCTGTATAACGGAAGTGTCGAGGTCTTTCGGCAGCAGTGTGGAGAACGAACCCGCCGGTTTCAGAATAACGACGTCGGCATTCTCGCCCATATCCACCTTTATATTCGTGACAAATGTGTTCTCATTCATTACCGGAACGATGTCGAATGTACGGAACGCCCACTTGTAAAGGGCGATGGAATCCTTGAAGTGACCGTTCAGGCGGTTGCCCTCCTCGTCGCGGTAGGGTGCGCCGCAGGTGACGAGCATATAGTTGAAGCCGTTCTGCGAAGCCACGGAGACGATATTTGCGAAACCTTCGTGATAGACGGTCCAGTTCCCCTCGCCGTCCTTGGTATAGTAGTCGCCCATGCTTCCGGTCTTCAGACCTGTTGCGTATTCGTAGTAATACGGGTTGTTGCTCACGTTGTTGATGAGCGAGTCAACGTTGTAGATGCCGTAGGGAGCGGCATTGTACTTGTTGGCGGGCATGATATATTCGTATGTGTTGGAGATCCCGACGAGTTCCGGGAACTTGTCGTAGTAATATCTCGCGATAAGGTACAGGTCATAGGGGGTGGAGTAGTTGTCCTCCTGCCATAGCCCGTGGGCATTCCCGAAGTGGGTGTTTTTGCAGCCTATCTCCTTTGCCTTCTTGTTCATCATGTCGATGAAAGCGGGGATACGCTCGGTCTCGCTGCCTTTTCCTATGTTGTATGCTATGATGTTTGCCGCCTCGCACGCGGACTTTATCAGCAGGGCGTTGAGACAGTCGTTCATGGTGAGGTCTGTCTGTCCGACCGCGATATCGGCGGTGCCTGCGCCCTGTTTGTTCGGGTCATCTCCCCAGAACTCATTGGTGCATTCCCATGATGTGTCCATGTGCATCTCAAGGTCGGAGCAGTTCTCATAAGCGACGATCGCGGTCATCAGCTTTGTGATCGAAGCGGGATATACGCGCTCGTTCTCGTTCTTCGCGGCGATGACCGTATCGAGGTCGAGGTTTATCATATAGTAAGCGGTGCTGTAGATGTCGATATCGGGGGTGAACGCGGCAGACGCCTTTATCGTGCCGACTCCCGCATATCCCGTACCTATCAGTGAAATAACCAACAGTACCGACACAAAAAAGTGACGGATTTTTCTGTTTCGCATATAGACAAAACCACCCTTTTGTATTATAATATATTTATGATATCGTGATCGAAGCAGCAATTTTTTTCTGCACGGATAATATAATACATTATTATAACATATTTTTCCGAAAAATAAAAGCCCTTTTTCAAATAATTTGATGATTTTTGAAAAAAACTTTGAAAAAAATATCAAAACAGGCTTTACAAAGGCGGCGGTATGGAGTATTATATTAGGGAGGAAAAAATATTCCCGCGGAGGGACAACAGCGTTCATATATCCGGTTTTTGTGAAACGGATCTGAAATACAGGAGCAAAGAAAGGAACAACAACAATGGCAGAGATCAAGTATGAGATCGTGAAGGAGCTCGGTGTGATATCCGAAGGCGCGAGGGGCTGGTCGAGGGAGCTTAATCTTGTAAGCTGGAACGACAATCCTCCGAAGTTCGATATCCGTGACTGGTCGCCGGATCATTCGAGAATGAGCAAGGGCATATCCATGACCGAGGAGGAAATGGCGAAACTTGTCGAGCTTTTCAATACCCGTGACGAAGAGGACAGCTTCGAATAATTCTGTTCATAATTCCGAGGCAGGAGGAACGATATGTCAACTAAGATCAGACCGGCACTCACTTTTGCCTGTGCGGCGGTGGGGCTGATGACTGCGTATATCGACAAATGGTTCTTTCTGGCGCTTGCTGTCGGGATATGCGGAGCAGTGCTGGGGACAGGTACGCTGAAAAGCAGCGCGGGCATCTCCGAAAAGGGAATGGCTGCCGCCGGTACCCTCGGCTGTATCCTTGCGGTATGCGTCGGGGCGGGAAGCATACTCGGTTATTTCGCGGCGTACTTTGCGGCATAACAAAAACAGGTCATTCCCGGGGAAATGACCTGTTTTTTTATTCTGTTATTCCACTATCGCCTTTACAAGCCCGGTGCGTATCTCGTCCTCGTTGATGCCCTGTCCGATGAATACCACACGGTTGAGGCGGTCGCCGTACCTGTCGTCCCACGACGCGGCGATCTCGGGGTACTCACGGAGCACCTGCTTACGGTCACGCTCCGGCATAGCCGCTACCCACTTGCTTGCCGCCTGAAGGCTGAGCTGCTTGCCGCACTGCTCGAAGATATAGACGATCTCCGGCTGTTCCCTGAACCACACGAAGCCCTTTGAACGGATTATCTTCTTTCCGAGTTCCGGCATCACTTCCTCGAACTTTGCCCTGGAGAAGGGCTTCACCTCGCTGAATACGCAGGTATTGATGCCGTATTCGAGAGCTTCGCCCTCGCCGTGGTGATCGTGGTCATGGTCGTGATGATGATGCTCATGGTGTTCGCCGTGATGCTCCTCGCGCTCGGCTTCTTCCTCTTCCTCCATGGCTTTTGCCCAGCCCGCGGCGCGGTATGCTTCGCCGAGATCGAACTTGTTTGTGTCGATGATCGTCTTTATGTCCACCTTGCAGTGGTCGCTCTCGATGATCTCCGCGGCGGGGTTCAGTGCCTTTACTACCGCGGTTATCTGCTTTTTCTGCTCGTCGTCGATGAGGTCGGTCTTGTTGAGAAGGACGATATTGCAGAATTCTATCTGCTGAATGAGCAGGGAATCGAGATCTTCTTCCTCCTCGTCCTCGTCGTCATCATCGTGATCGTCGTGGTCATGATCGTGGTCGGTGAAATGTTCGCCGCACTCGAACTCGTCCGCGAGACGGAACGCGTCGGTGACGGTTATCACGCT
>CAMVGH010000073.1 GCA_947166945.1 uncultured Clostridia bacterium | reverse complement strand
ACTGTTTTATTTGTACTCAGTAAGGGATCTGCAAGGCGAAGCGGTTTGTTTAGGGATCCAACCCCTTTTTAAAGGGGTTGGCCGCCGGAGGCACTCAAGCGCAGCGACCTCTCTTCTCCCGCCCGCCGGAGGCACTCAAGCGCAGCGACCTCTCTTCTCTCGCCCGCCGGAGGCACTCAAGCCTCACACGGAGGAATGGGACTTGACGTACTCGACGACTTCCTCGGCGTTGCAGAAAGCGAGGGAAACGCAGGTATCGGCACAGCCGTAGTAGATAGCGATCCTGCCGGTATCGCCGTCGCAGAGAGCTGCGCAGGGGAATGTGACGTTCTGCACGTCGCCTACGCACTCATAGAGTTCACGGGGATTGAGGAGGTATTCGGCGCATCTGTACTTGACCTTCCAGGGCTTGTCGATATCGAGAATGCAGGCGCCGAAGCTGTAAACGAAGCCGTTGCAGCTTTCGAGAACGCCGTGATAGAATACGAGCCAGCCTTCGCTTGTCTCGATCGGGATAGGACCTGCGCCGATCTTCTTGGATTCCCAGCCTCTGAGCGGTCCCATAACGTGTCTGTGCTCGCCCCAGTATTTCATATCGGGGGACTGAGAGACATACATATCACCGAAAGGAGTATGACCGCTGTCGGAAGGACGGGAGAACATAACGTACTTGCCGTCTATCTTGCGGGGGAACATAACGCCGTTTCTGTTGAAGGGCAGGAACGCGTTCTCACACTGGTGGAATTCCTTGAAATCCTTTGTCCAGCCTACACCGATAGTGGGCTTCCAGCCGTAAGCGTTGCACCATGTGATCCAGAATCTGTCCTCGATCCATACGCAGCGGGGATCGTAGCCGTACTGCCACGGATTTGCTTCCTTTGTCTCCGGGTCATCGTTGATCCAGTCAACGCGCTTCTCGTTGATATCCCAGTGGATAGCGTCCTTGGAGAAGCCGGCATGGATAGCCATATTTCTTTCCTTGTCGTCAACTCTGAAAACGCCGGCAAACTTGTAATCGCCGCACTCGAAGGGAACTACCGCGCTGTTGAAGATAGAGTTGCTGGTGGGGAGAAGGTCGCGGGGAATGATCGGGTTGGCGTCATAGCGCCAGACAACGTCCTTGCAGCCTGCGGGCTTGTCCTGCCACGGAATGTTGGGGAGGGACGGCTGTCCGATGATCTTTAAGCTCATAGTGATTTACCTCTTTCATATTATTTTCACTGTATGGGGAGCGCTTATGCCGCAACCCGCATATCACTGTACTTTCTATTATATATTATAAAAACCGAAGTGTCAATATCGCACTGCTACAAATTTTCGGGCGTGGATTAGGGGATTTTTACTTAACAGCAGCTTAAATTACCTGCAAAATGCTTAAATTAAGTAAAATGAACGGCATCGTTTTCACGGGCAGGGTCAAAAAACACCATTGTGTAACCGACGGATAATCCAAATATTAATTTTTATACAAATTACGGTGTGAAATTTTGTAATTATGCACTATTGTGATACGGCGGGATTTGTGATATAATCGTATTATATACAAGTGTGCGTATTTACACTTAAAATTAATGAATGGAGGGTTTACATGGCATACTACTCTTATGTTGCCACCGATGTCAACGGCGCTACGGTCAAGGGCAAGGAATACGCGGACGATTATATGGGCCTTGTCGAAAAGCTCCGTGAGAAGAATCTCTTCTGTACCCAATACACCGAGATAGAGGAAAAGCAGGAGGCCGCGCAGTATAAGTTCAAGACCAAGGATCTCGCGTTTATCTGCCGACAGCTTTCTTCAATGCTCACAGCGGGTATAAGTCTGGTGCGCTCCCTGCATATCCTTTATACGCAGGAGGAAAACAAGAAGGCAAAGGCAACTTTGCTGGAGATCTATGAGGACGTCCAGAAAGGACGGTCGTTCTCAGAAGCAGTCATCGCCCGCCCCGGCGTATTCCCGAACCTGTTCGTGAGCATGGTCTCCGCCGGTGAGGCTTCCGGTAACCTCGACGTCATCATGACCCGTGTCGCCGACTTCTACCTGAATCAGAACAAGATCAATAACCAGATCAAGGGCGCTATGATCTACCCTGCGGTCCTGGTGGTACTGCTTATCGGCGTATTCTTCGGTCTGTTCATCTTCATCATGCCGCAGTTCCGTGAACTCGCGGGAGACGATATCCCGCCGCTGTCACAGGCGATGTTCGCGATAAGCGACTTCCTTATCCCCTACTGGTGGACAATAGTAATAGCTGCCGCGGCGATCTTTATCGTTATCTACTTCCTCAGAAAAGCCCCGTGGTTCAAGCTCTGGTGGGATGAGGTAAAGGTAAAGGCTCCGAAGGTAGGCCCCCTCCTTATCGTCATCTATGTAAGCCGTTTCGCAAGAACAATGGCAAACCTTTACGCGTCCGGTCTTCAGATGGTAGATTGTATCGAAAAGTCCGCCGATACAATGAACAATGAGTATATCTCGAAGCTGTTCAAGGAAAGCGTCGTTGAAGACGTAAAACACGGTGAGGCACTTTCCGCGGCAGTGACGAAGATAGGCGTTTTCCCCGGAATATTCACGTCGATCCTTATGGTCGGTGAGGAATCCGGTGCGCTCGATGAGATCCTCGAGAAATCCGCCGATTACTACGAGGACGAAGCCTCTACCGCTATCGCGGGACTTACAGCTCTGATCGAGCCTGTCATCATCATCATACTCGGTGTCATGATAGGTATGATCCTTGCGGGTATCTTCCCGATCCTCTACGGTGGTATGGCAGGTATCGGAAATACATGATCAGCAAACAAAACACTCCCCAAAAATAAAAAATTCAAAAGAGGTACTGTATGTTATCAATTGATATTACCGACAAGCAGTTAAGGCTTGTACGCGGCGCGTTGAACGGAAACAAGATCCGCGTGCTTGAGGTTGAAACGCGCAACCTCGCCGCTGGAAGCATCAGCAACGGTTACGTAACCGATATCCCCATGGTGGCGGGCGAGATCACCGATATAATCTCGACCAACAACATCAAGGACAAAGAGGCTATCGTCTGCATCAACTCCGGTTCGATACTCTATAAGGATATGGTTATCCCGAAGCCGAAGAAGATCTCCAATTCGGCGGCTATCGAGTCGATGATACTCACCACAATGGGTATCACAAAGGAGTACAACATCTCCTACTCAATAGTCGGCGAAACAAAGGACGAGAACGATCAGCCCGCTATCAAGCTCCTTGCAACAGCCGTTCCGCAGAGAATGGTCGATGGCTACATAAGACTGTTCACCCAGCTCGGTATCAAGCTCCACCAGATCAACATCTCAAACAACTGTATCACACGACTGATACTCAATACCCCGAAGCTCGAAGCTTCAATGCCCCTCATGCTCGTACAGATCGACAACGACTTCATCAACCTCAACCTCTATGAGGACAATCAGCTCACACTCTCCAGATATGTCAGAGTCGATCCCTATGACTACAACAACGATGAGGATTACATCAACCAGGCAGTCTATGACAACCTGTTCCGTACCCTCCAGTTCACAGGTCAGCGCAAAGACGCAAAGCCGCTCAAGGAGATCATGTTCTATGGTCAGGTGACCGACTTCATCTCCCTCTCCAACGCGGTATCCAACTTCAATGTTCCCTCCCATATCCTCAATATCCCGAACAACATCGTAACATTCTGCGACTTCGACTTTGCGGAGTACGCAAACGCGATAGGCGCATTCTTCAAGGTAAGAAAAGACCTCGACCACGTAAACCTTCTCGACGCGGCGGCTGTCAAGGAGAAAAAAGGCGCAAATATGTTCTTCGTGGGTCTTGGTGTCGCTGCGTTAGCCTCCGCGGGCGTTGTCCTCGGCGCAAAGTTCGTGTGCGACGGTATCGCGGGCGGTATCAGAACACAGTCCGATGCTGTCTATGCGGAGATACACAGTGAGGAAAATGACCTGAAGCAGCAGCTCCTCGCGCAGAAGCAGGAAGTCCTCGCAAGCATCACCAAGTACGCTTCAAGCATCGAGGCGGCAGATGTCCTCTTCAGAATGCAGCCTCAGGGAACCTCCACGGTGCGCGATAAACTCGTTGAGGCGCTCAAATCCGTAGAAGAAGAAGCGCAGATAATGGGTGAGATCAATATCAGCCAGTATGCGGTAACCGTAGAAGTGCGCTGCTATGATCCCGAAACTCCTACAAAATATGTAAGAGCGCTCATTGACCAGGATTACTTCGAGAATATCACCTACACCGGCTTCCAGGGTCAGGAGATCGAACAGGAAGAGGATAAGAACAACTCCTCCGGCAGAAGAAATGTACAGGTAGCCGACGCAAAGGGCGAATACAGGTACAGCTTCACGCTTAATATGCAGCTCAGAGGAGGTAATGAATATGAAATTAAATAAGATCGAAAAGATCATTGTTGTGATCCTTGTTTTGGGTGTTATCCTCGGCGTGGGTACATTCATGTTCGTAAAGCCGAGCTTCGATAAGATCGGAGTGGAGACCAAGACCCTCGAAGCATATCAGCAGGAACTCAGAGAGCTTCAGGATAAGCTCTCGCGTCTGGATACCATAGACGGCGATATCCAGGAACAGAAAGACACCGCGAAGAAGTTTGAAGGTAATTTCTATCCGGAAATGACCACATACGAAACTTCCGAAATGGCAATGGCAATGCTCAAGGCGGCAAACCTTGAGGCACACTCGATAAGCGTCAGCGAGATCGCGACGACCTCCCTCTCACTTTCGTATTTTCTTCCCTCCGAGATCGGATATGAGCTGAAAAGCTTTGCCGAGACAGCAAAGAACGACCCCTCCGCCGACGGTGAATCGACCGTCATCGAGGAAGGTCAGTTCACGGACGGAGGCAAGACCTACCAGGTAACGATAGATTCCGTGGCAAAGGTCACCATTATCGATGAAAACGAGGAAGAAGTTTCCCCTTCCAAGTTCACCGACAGAATGAAGAAGATCTATAAAGCCGCGCTCTGCAAATACGCAGTAGCGCAGGGCTCCACACAGACGACCGCCGTAATGTCGGCAAGCTATGAAGTTACCGGCGCATATAAGGATTATATGAACTTCATAGACCATATTTACGCCCTCGATAAGGCGACCACGGTTCCTTCGGTAATTATCCCGATGACAGTGGCTCCTGAAAAAGAAGAAGAGGACGAAAACGGAAACGGTACATCGATGTACGTAGATGAGGCAGGCAATCTGGTATCCGGCAGCGAAGTTGAGGCGACCGAGCAGATCCCCGTTGAGGACGATACAGAGATCACACAGCAGATCACGCTCATGTTCCTTGCTATCAATCCTATGCAGGAAGTCACAAGAGTTGACGCGGACGGAACCGAAATTGTAGTAGATCAGAGACCTGCCATTTATTAAGGAGGGCAGTTATGCTGAAGTTTTTCTACAGGCTCAGACGCCGCAGAGGCGTCGTCCTGTTCGCGGTCATAGCGATGATGACCATACTCATCACTATGGCGACGGTTGCTTACTTCACCACAAGAACAGCATATCAGACCGTAGTAAGCAACTATGATTTCTCACAGATGTACATATCCACCACCTCGGTGTCGGATATGGTGCTCGATTCACTGGTCGGTACGACATCGCAGGAGGGTACGAAAACCAACTCCGGCGTGAACAGCGTTGTCACACTGAATTATTTTGATGACTTCAAGGACGGTATGAAAAAGCTCGTTACCGCCGGTACGGTCGGCGGCAAGTTCGTGGGCGTATCGTCCAACATAAGCTGGGCGAACAAGGACAGTCTTCCCGCAATGCTTGCGGAGTGCGGTTCCAACCCCCTTATCCCCGGCGCGCTGGACGGCGTAAGAGTTACCATAACCCTCCAGAACAAGTCCGACAAGAACCCCGACGGTACGGCACTTTCAGCCGGTCTGACCAACTACTACTTCCTTTGTGAAACGGTCGGCTTCTACCGCAACAATACCGTTACCGTACAGGATTATGTTTATCAGACAACAGGTTCCACCACCACGGGCGGCCCCAATACGTTCGATACCTTCTTCACCGCGACCGGACAGAAGATCATCAGCGGTCAGCAGAGCCACGACAATATGAAGCGTATGGTCGTTATCTGCACGGACGAGATCACCGATAACGCGTATTTCCAGAATACATTCACCGTATTCCACAGCGGAAGAGACAATAAGTTCCTCGGCGGTATCAGAACCACAGGCGGACTTTATCTCGACAAGGTAACATTCAACATTCCCGCTCCCACGGAAACGGAAAGACATGACTGGGTAATCGGCGGCGACCTGCTCGTAAGCGGCAACACCGGCACTATGGATCTTAACGGAAACGATCTGTATGTCAAGGGCGACCTTTACCTTGCAACGGGAGACAGCATCAAAGCGGGCAATGTATATGTCGAAGGAAACGTGTATATCCTTGCAAACGGTACTGCCGGATTTGATATTACCGGCGGTGATACCGGCGTGGTACCGGATAAGGCAAAAAGCAACTCCAACCCCGGTCTGTATGTCAACGGCAAGATCATAAAGGCTGACAAGAACACCAAGACCGGAACAAGTTCATGGACTTCGGGAAAGAACGCTATAATCGGTCTTTCCTCGGACAGCAGCGTAGATCTCACCAACCTCACGGTAGGCAAGGAAATGGATCTTATCGGTGCCGCGGCAGGTTTTTCATTCAACGTGAACCCCGCCAATCAGAATTTCTCGATGGGCAGCAATGATATAATCTATCAGACAAAGGGAACACAGGCAAACTATTCCGACAGGAATGATTTCTACGATAAAGTAACCGATGATCAGCGTAAAGAAATGGTCTGGTCTTCTCTCCAGACAAAGATCTGCACGCAGGAGCAGGACGTTTCCAACAACACCTATAAGTCCGTGGTTACGGATACGAGCGTTGAAAATGTACTCGATACATCAAAAAACGGCAACCTGAAAACCCTCGATTACGAAAACTATTCCGCAAAGCAGGCGACAGTTAACAAGGTGCTTACGCTTGATTTCTCATGCGTAAAGGACTCAGAGGGCAGAACCGGCACCAATGCTAAGGTGGCGGGAGGCTCAACGCTCACCTGCGACCTCGGAACCATAGACGGTAAGACCGCTACCATTTCTTTCAAGAATTCGGGCGGCGAGAACAACATAGGCAACCTCGAGGACGGTGCGGTAATAGATCTTCCGTATATAGAGGGAGGTTACCGTATCGAATTTACCGGTCTTACATCAAGCACGGTGTGGGATCAGTCAAAGGGGCAGAATGTTACGATCCAGACTTTACCTGTCCGTCTCGGCAGAACAACAACATTCAATATCCATACTGCCGACGGTTATCAGCGCAAGGAAGACGGAACCCTTGACACATCAAAGAAGATCGAATCCAACTGGACAAAGATCACGATGAGCGACGGCACGGAAATGGAAGTAGTAAAGTCCATGCCCCTCGTACTCACCCCGAACTATAACGACGGTTCATCAGACCCCGGATATGGAACCGATAACCTTAACGCTTTCTCGTGGCTCCCCGGAATGGGCGGCAAGTGCCAAGACAGTTCCGGTGGTGTCAAAGTACAGCTTGTTAGCCAGAATGACAGCAATATCAGCGCGGACGGCGGTGTACTCATGGAAATGGCTAACTACGCCACAAGCAATTACACCGACTCCGAAAGCGGAAATAGTATTACGAAAGACCAGTTTGTTGAGTATGACCCCGCGAACTACGACAAGATCGCTACCGCGAAATATATACCCACGGGTATGGAAAAGGTAGGTACACTCAATCAGGTAAAGGATTCCAGCAATCCTTCCAACATCAAGAAGGCTTCGGATCTTTCAAGCTTCTTAAAGTCCGGTACAAACGAGGCTGCCGAAGGCTATGAGAACAAGCTCATCTTCGTTTCCAACATGAACCTCGTAAACACTTCCGGTATTGCGTTCTCGGCTCAGAAGAACAGCACGATGTTCGGCTATGTATATGCGCCGAACGCAAACTTCTACGCTCCCAAGATCGACGCGGGCGTGCCGGTATTCGGCGGAATGATCGTTTCCGACTATAATATCGGTGAAGCATCGTTCGTTTACTGCAAGCCGGAACTCTCCCTTATCGAGAGTCTCGGAGCGCTCAGTTCCAGAAACAAGGTCGGCGGAACGACAGTTACCGTTTCCGGCGACTGGATGCGCGTGACAGGCTCCAACTATCTCGGATAAAATGACAAAAAGGCGTTCCCCCGTGTAACGCGGGGGATAAACGAAAGGAAAGCGATGTTATGAAAAAATTATTGAGGAAAAAGGGCTTTACGCTTGTAGAGTGCGTCGTCGCTATCGCTGTTTTTGCCATTATGTCCTCTATGGTCATGGTGATAATGTCCTCGGCGGTGATGACCGCAAAGAAATCAGCCGAAGGCGAAAGAGACCTCAACAACCTCGTTGAGGCTGTCGAAGACAGCGAGACTGTTTACAGATACAGCAGCGGCTCCGACGAACTGAAAATGAAATTCGCCGGTTCCGGCGACGCTGACCCCGGGACGAACTATTCGATCACTTACAGCAAAACGCCGGGTTACAAGGACTATATCACCTGCCCGTACTGTGGGTATTACAGCAGTTTCAAGGACTTCCTGTACAGGATCCCCTATTCCAACCATTACACGGCATGGGGCAGAGTGTACCCTACCTATCAGAAGCTCAAACCCGAGAATTTCTTCTACCCTGCCGGCGCACGAAACGGCAATAACAATGACAGCAAATACTATTACCCGAATGTAACGCCGTCAACAGACGAGTCCGGAAACAATATATTCATTGTGAATGACGGCAACGGCACCGCGAGCGGTGCCGCGCCCTTCAACGGCACTGTTGACGGCATAGAGCTCGGCTGGGGTCAGGGCAATCTGAACCATTTCTTCTGCCCCTCCTGCGAGAAGCCGATCATGTTCAAGGATGCCGATACGTGGAACGCAAAGAGCTTCAGCAACGACACTTCCAGTGTGTACACGAACCTCAAGGCGGCGTATTATTTCAGATGCTATGACTGCGACAATACAGACAGCCCGTATTATGACAACAAGTCTGACAGGACTCGCAAGGGCTTCCATTATGACCGTTCAAAGTGCAGCTTCTACTGCAATAAGTGCGGAAGCGCCAACGTAATGGAGCAGCACGCGCATGATAATCTCGGTATCGGTGCCGACTTCGTAGTAAACGGTATCTATCCGAACGCGATAATTTACACTCCCGTGGATCGCCCCTCGGACACCGAGTACAAGAGCCTCATACAGGCGTGGGATTCCGCCGAGACAACAGAGCTTAACGGCAAGGTGTCACAGTTCAGCGTGCAGGAAGCTTCCGCCGCGGTAGATGATACGGGAGCGGCACAGACAGACCTTTATAAGATGAAGTTCAAGCTGAGCGCCCGTCACGGAACAATAAAGATCAGATTCCCCATGGGTTACGATCTCGGAAATGTGAATGTTTTCTATAACAAGTATGAATCGGGGACAAGATACACGGTACAGGCGGACACGAACACACTCGTGATCTACGATGCTTCCGATCTCCAGGATTTTACCTTCACTCTCACAAACTCAAAGACAGGAAACTCCTTTGATATGGATTACTCCGCAAAGGGCGGTCTGTTCGGCTATTGGTTCAGAGCATACGACACCACAGAGGGCAAGGGCATCACACAGTTCACCCTGCCGCGTCAGGAACTTCGTGCCGATGCAAAGACCAGTTCGTCATAAGGAGGTGCGGAGATGAAATATTTGACGCGCCTTTTCCACAAAAAAGGCTTCACCCTTACCGAGCTGATAATTGTTATCGCGATAGTCGGTATCCTGATGCTGAGCCTTGTGACATTCTCCGGACCGGTGAGACTTATGGTACAGGGTACAGACGCAAAGTCGGAATGTATCACTATCAACAACACCATAGGTCAGTATCTGGAGCATACCCTCGCTTACGCGAACGATATCCGCATTTATTCGGGCGTTACGATCACAGGCTCTGTCCTTACGGAGATCAACAAGGATTACACGGCGGTACAGAACGCCTATAAAACGGCAAATGACCGCTCTGGAATGATAATTTTCCACTATGTCCGGAATACAGATAAGCTCAAGAGCGGGTATCGTATCTATGAGCTGCTGAGCAAGGACTCCGACGGAAAAACTCTCGTCACGACTGACAGAACCATTGCCAATGATGACGGCAGTTCGGATACCGTTTATGATATCAGCGACGATAAGCTGCTTTTCTATAACGATTTCTACGGACCGTACTGCTTCTTCCTCGAAGCGGACAGCTCTCCGACAAGCAATGTCGCAAGAGACAATATGCACCTGAAGGCGACCCTCAGATCTTATAACTTCGACGGTTCCACAAAGTTTTCCGACGGTACGGATATGTATATCAAGCCGGGTGATTTCAAGAGCCATTATCATCACGTTGCCGATGTGGCGAACAATGTGACACCGCCCACAGAAGACCTCACGGAGAAATTTCTCGGAGCTTCCTGCGGACAGGAAGGAATATTCTTCTCGCTCGAAAACTCGAAAAGCCCGGTCGCAAATATCATTCCGACCAACTTCCACCTCGGTTTTACCGATTCCGGCGGAACAACAACGTACGGCGATGATGTGGTAATCATTTACAACATCAGAAAGTACACATTCTCATCATAAAAACAATTTCACCTCTGCCTCCCTGCTCACGGCGGGGAGGCGGCAGTGAGGAGAGCGCATTTCTGTGCGCTTTGCTCAATGCTGGTACAAAAAATTCCCGGGCGGATAATTCCGTCCGGGATAGAATAATCTTTATGGATAATTGACCGTTTCTTACAGCAGACCCATGTACCACGAAACAATGGTGCTTCCGAAAAGGTAAGCCGCGAAGATGCCCACCGAAAGGTACGGTCCGAACACTACCTGGCGCTTGCAGGTCACTTTTGTGACTTTCTCGTTGGTGAGTACCAGCGAGATGCCGAATTTGGAAACTTCCGAAAGCTCCGCGTTCAGCATTTCATTGAGTTTCGCAATATCGGGGGTACCGTTCCAGCACTTGGGGTCTATGCAGTCCGGCGCTATGTCGGATTTTCCCTTGAAAATGCTTCCGTAGAGTGCCTCGGTCTTGTCGGTGAGTACATACACATCGTTCTCTTTCTGCATTTCGTACCACTTCTCGGCAATCTCAAGAGATTTTTCCTTAGCAAGCTTCTTGGTGCCTTTCGGAACGGTCAGCAGTTCGAGCGAACCGCCTATCGCGCCGAGAACAATGCCGATAGCGGCAGCCGGGATAATGTTCTTCCAGCCGAGCAGCAGCCCCGCGGCAGCCATGAGCTGCACATCACCGCCCCCCATTGCCCCGAACATCGCCAGCAGCGCGAAAGGTACGGCGATCGCCGCCGCGCCGATAAGATGATCGTACCACGGCATATCGCCCGTGAATACCGATATTATCGTGGCAATAACGCCAAGTCCCGCGATCACGATGCTGCACCCGTAGGGGATCTCCATACGGTCGATGTCTATACCGCTCGCCACGATCAGCGCGGCAGCAAGTACGAAAGCTATCACAAGGCTTATCGAAAGTCCCAGCGTACAGACGGAAAGAGTAAAGGCGAGAGCCGCCGTAAGCTCGACGATCCAGTAGCGCGGCGAGATGTGAGCCTTGCAGTAGCGGCATTTTCCGCCAAGGAATATGTAGCTGAATATCGGGACGAGATCAAGCGGGCTGAGGGTATGTCCGCAGCTCATGCAGTGACTGCGGTTGTGTGTGCCGGAGATAGGCTCATGCCGTGGTGTGCGGATTATCACCACATTCAGGAAACTGCCGATCACGGCGCCGAGGACAAAGGTCATAACAATGAAAATGACCGTGTAAAACATTGGAAAGCGTTCATCAAATATACTGAGCATAACGAACTTCCTTTCGTGATTTATTAAGTACATTTTAGCACAAAATTCCTTTAATATCAACTGTTTTAAGGTATAATTCCAAAATTTTATCCGCGGGTGTCGAAAATATGCCCGGTAAAAATATAAATTCCCCGCACTTACGGCACGTTCGGGAAGGATAACGCGCCGGCGGGATCGGAGGTCATCAAATGAAAAATGTTCCCATAGGTCAGATACTGCTTGAAAGCGGCTATATCACCAAGCAGCATCTGGAGGACGCCCTCGTCAAGCAGAAAGAGACCGGCAAAAAGCTCGGTGATATGCTGCTGGATCTGGGCTACGTATCCGAGACACAGCTCGCGCAGGCTCTTTCACAGAGACTGAAAGTACCGTTCATCGACCTTACAACCACCAAGATCGAGACGGAAGCTGTCAAGAAGATCCCGGAAGCAGTCGCAAAGAAGAACTGCGTTATCGCTTACAAGATCAATAACGGCAGACTTTATGTCGCGACAAACGACCCTGTAAACTTCTATATATTTGAAGAGCTGAAGATCCAGACAGGTATGGAGATCAACGCTCAGCTCGCCACAAAGTCGTCCATCAACGAAGCGATCGGCAGAGTTTACTCCGCCGCCACCGTTACAAACGTTATGGGCGATATCGAAAAGGAATACGATGCTACCGCGGCTCTCATGGATCAGGGCAACGACGGTTCCGAAGAGCGTATAGACAACGCCCCGGTAGTTAAGCTGGTAAATACTATCATAGAGACCGCGTACCGCGACAGGGCTTCCGATATCCATATCGAGCCTTTCAAGGACAGAACGCGTATCCGTTACCGTATCGACGGCGAGTGCGTCGAGAAAATGGCAGTCAAGCCGGCGGTACATAACTCGCTCATCACCCGTATCAAGATCCTCGGCGGTATGAATATCGCCGAAAAGAGAATACCGCTCGACGGACGTTCCAGTGCCACTATCGACGGCGTTGTACAGGATCTGCGTATTTCCACCATTCCGACGGTTTACGGCGAGAAATGCGTTATCCGACTTCTTGCCACCGGTGACGAGAAGGCAAGAAAGATCACCGACCTCGGTATGACGGATTACAACTATGAGATGTTCAAGCAGATAATACGCTGCCCGAACGGCGTTATGCTGGTTACGGGACCTACGGGTTCCGGTAAATCCACAACTCTTTACGCAACCCTCGGTGAGCTTTCAAAACCTAACGTAAACATCGTTACAGCCGAGGACCCTGTCGAAAAGAAGATCGACGGCGTAAACCAGTGCCAGATGAACGAAAAGGCGGGCATGACCTTCGCGGCGGCTCTTCGTTCCATACTCCGTCAGGACCCCGATATAGTCATGGTCGGTGAGATCCGTGACGGTGAAACGGCGGATATCGCTATCCGTGCCGCGATCACAGGACACCTTGTGCTGTCCACACTGCATACAAACGACGCGGCTTCCACTATCCTGCGTCTTGTGGATATGGGTGTTGCTCCTTACATGGTTGCGACTTCCCTTATCGGCGTTATCGCACAGCGACTTGTTAAGCTCCTCTGCCCGGATTGCAGAGAAAAGATACTTCTTACTGACCCCGCAGACCTCAAGCTTGTCGGCAAGACCGAACCGGTCGAGATCTACCAGCATCACATCGGCGGCTGCCGCACCTGCCACAATACAGGATTCAGAGGCAGAACCGCTATCCATGAGATCATCGTTTCCAACAACAGTATCAAGGAGCTTATCGCTGCCAATGCCACTGCCGAGCAGATCGGCATCAAGGCACGAGAGAACGGCACGAGACTTCTTCGTGACAACGTTACGGACATGGTGCTCGACGGCAAGACCACAATGGATGAGCTTGTAAAGGCTACATATTCCGTATAATAATCAGGACAGGAGAAATAAAATGAGCAGTAACAATACTATCGACATTAACCAGATTCTTGACGAAGTAAGAGCAATGGGCGCATCCGACCTTCATTTCACCGCAGGTCTTCCCCCTATCGTAAGACTTCACGGTAATATCAAGAAGGTATCCGGTTATCCGGACTGCACCGAGCCGATCATCGTAAACGTCATCAACCAGATCACTTCCATAAAGCATAAGCAGACCATTCAGAAGGGTCTTGACGCCGACTTCTCGTATGTTTCCAACTCCGGTCACAGACATCGTGTCAACGTATATAGACAGCGCGGATATCACGCGGTCGCAATGCGACTTCTCCGTAACGATATCCCGACCCTGAAAGACCTATACCTCCCTGATATTCTCGGTGAATTCGCCCTCAAACCCCGTGGACTTGTGCTTGTAACAGGACCTACCGGTTCGGGTAAATCCACAACTCTCGCGGCTATGATCGACCATATCAACCGTGAGAAGAACTGCCATATCATCACTATCGAGGATCCTATCGAGTACCTGCACAACCACAAGCAGTCCATGCTCAACCAGCGTGAGATCGGTGTCGATGTTGACAGCTTCGCGGGTGCGCTCCGTGCAGCCCTCCGTGAAGACCCGGACGTTATCCTCGTCGGAGAGATGCGTGACTTCGAGACTATCAACGCAGCCGTAACCGCCGCAGAAACCGGACATCTCGTTCTCTCCACCCTCCACACCACCGGTGCCGCGGATACCCTTGACCGTATCATCGACGTTTATCCGCCTCATTCCCAGGGTCAGATACGTTCGCAGCTTGCAAACTCCATGGTCGGCGTTGTTTCCCAGACCCTCTGTGCCACAACCGACGGCAAGGGTCGTGTAGCCGCCCTCGAAATTATGGCAGCAACAGACCCGATCAGAGCCATGATCCGTGAAGGCAAGATCTTCCAGATACCCAGCTCTATTGCCACCGGACGCAAGGACGGAATGTTCTCCCTCGACCAGGATCTCGCCCGTCTCGTCCGCAACGGCCGTATTTCCAATGAACTCGCCCTCTCACGCTGCCAGGATCCCGCTGAGTATAAGCGCTTCCTCCAGATGTAAGCGCCGCTTGAGCGGTCGCTGCGCTTGAGCGGTCGCTGCGCTTGAGTGGTCGCTGCGCTCGAGTGGTCGCTGCGCTCGAGTGCCTCCGGCGGCCAGCCCCCTTTAAAAAGGGTGCTGGATCCCCTAAACAAA
>CAMVGH010000072.1 GCA_947166945.1 uncultured Clostridia bacterium | reverse complement strand
GGATTATGCCGTCACTGCCCTTGAATTCATGGATAAGCTGGCGTGTCTCGTTGCCGTCCTTGTCGGTGACTAAGAGTTCAGCCTTAGAGCCGTCCTTCACCTTCATCTCGCTGTTCTTATATACATCACCGTAAGCGTGACGGGCAATGGTTATCGGCTTTGTCCATGTGGGGATAAGAGCGTTGATACCCTTTACGATGATCGGAGCGCGGAATACTGTACCGTCGAGGATAGCACGTATAGTGCCGTTCGGGGATTTCCACATCTCTTTCAGATTGTATTCGGTCATTCTCTGAGCATTTGGGGTAATGGTCGCACACTTTACCGCAACGCCGTACTTCTTTGTGGCATTGGCGCTGTCAATAGTGATCTGATCGTTTGTTTCGTTGCGCTTTACAAGTCCGAGATCGTAATACTCGGTCTTTAAGTCAACATACGGAAGAATGAGCTTATCCTTTATCATCTTCCATATAACACGGGTCATTTCGTCGCCGTCCATTTCGACGAGCGGGGTCTTCATCTGAATCTTAGCCATAGTAATTTATTCCTTTCGGTATATTATTTCGGTTTATCCTCACGGGTGCCAGGTCTCTTAACCGTTCTTCTTGGTGTAGTTCAGAAGGCCGCCTTCGAGTATCATGCCCTTGCCGCGTTCGGAGAGTTCAAGAGTCGTCTCGATATCGAATCCCTTGGTGATATCCTTTACCACTATCTTCGAGCCGTTCTCTATTGCTTTCTTAACGTCCGGCAGAGCAAGTTCGTCGCCCTGATCTATCCTGTCATAATCCGCCTCGTTCACAAATGTGAGCGGGAGAATGCCGTTATTGATAAGATTCTGCTTATGGATACGTGCAAAGGACTTGCAGACTATCGCCTTTACTCCGAGATAGAGAGGCGCGAGAGCGGCATGCTCACGGGAGGAGCCCTGTCCGTAGTTGGAGCCGCCGACGATTATGGACTTGCCCGCTTCTTTGGCACGTTTCGGGAATGTCTCGTCGCAAACGGTGAAGCAGTATTCCGAGATAGCGGGGATATTTGAGCGGAGCGGAAGTATCTTCGCGCCCGCCGGCATGATGTGGTCGGTGGTTATGTTGTCTCCGACTTTCAGGGTAACGCCCGCTTCTATGCTTTCGGGAAGAGGCTTGTTTATCGGGAAGGGCTTGATGTTCGGACCGCGGAGGATCTCCACAGCAGGCGCTTCCTCGGGAGACGCGGGCGGAACTACCATATTATCATTTATCACAAAGTGCTCCGGCATTACATAAGGCGGCATAGCACCGATCGTTCTCGGATCGGTAAGTACTCCGGCTATCGCGGATACAGCAGCGGTCTCGGGAGATACGAGGTAGATCTGACCGTCCTTTGTGCCGCTTCTTCCCTCGAAGTTGCGGTTGAATGTACGCAGGGAGATACCGTGGGAGTTCGGGGACTGGCCCATACCGATGCACGGACCGCAGGCACATTCAAGTATTCTCGCTCCGGCGTCGATCAGGTCGGACAGTGCGCCGCACTGTGCCATCATATTGTACACCTGCTTGGAGCCGGGAGCTATCGCAAGGCTCACATCGGGGTGAACAGTCTTGCCCTTTAATATATACGCGACCTTCAGAAGATCCTGCATGGAAGAGTTGGTGCAGGAACCGATGCAGACCTGGTCTATCTTTATATTGCCTATCTCGTCAATGGACTTTACATTGTCGGGAGAGTGCGGACAGGCAGCGAGCGGCTCCAGCGTGGAGAGGTCGATCTCGACCACCTTGTCATATACAGCGTCGGGGTCTGCGGACAGCGGTATATAATCCTCTTCTCTGCCCTGTGCTTTAAGAAATGCGCGGGTAGTTTCATCGGACGGGAAGACAGAAGTCGTGGCACCAAGCTCCGCGCCCATATTGGTGATAGTTGCTCTTTCCGGAACGGACAGCGACAGAACACCGTCACCGGTATATTCCATTACCTTGCCGACACCGCCCTTGACAGAGAGTATCTGAAGCACTTTAAGAATGACATCTTTCGCTGATACCCAGTCGTTGAGCTTTCCGGTGAGCTTTATGTTCACCACTTCCGGCATGGTTATGTAGTATGCGCCGCCGCCCATTGCCACAGCGACATCGAGTCCGCCGGCACCGCAGGCGAACATTCCTATACCGCCGCCTGTGGGGGTATGGCTGTCGGAGCCTATGAGGGTCTTGCCGGGCTTTCCGAAGCGCTCAAGGTGTACCTGGTGACAGATGCCGTTGCCGGGACGTGAGAACCAGATACCGTGCTTTTTTGCCACGCTTCCTATGAAGCGGTGGTCATCGGCATTCTCAAATCCGGACTGGAGGGTGTTATGGTCGATGTAAGCCACGGAGCGCTCTGTCTTTACGCGGTCAACCCCCATGGCTTCGAACTGTAGGTACGCCATTGTACCGGTAGCGTCCTGCGTAAGTGTCTGGTCTATGCGCAGACCTATCTCGGTACCCTTTATCATTTCGCCGTCAACGATATGATCTTTGATAATTTTTTCGGTAAGAGTAAGTCCCAATTTATTTTCCTCCTTAAAAGTGCTAAACAGTATTCCATACTATATATTGTACTATATACAGAGAAATTTGTCAATATTTTGACATTAAAAATTTCATGTAAAATTTAGTGACAAAATGCACAATTTCATAGCATCTAAATTTATGAACGAATTTCGCGAAACCTATTGACTAAACGGTTTCAAGGTGCTATAATCATACTACGGTATTATGTCCCGGGGGTGAAAAAGTGAGAAAAATAAAATTTCTGCCGGCATTACTTTCTGTGGTTTTATTTATGGTTTGTACGAGTTCCTGCAAGAGCGCGGAGACCCGGACACCTTCTTCCGAAACCGGAACTTCTCCGTCAACAGCAGCAACAACTGCCGCATCTATCGCAAACGGTGATTTCGGCGGCATTGTTTACAGCAATTCGTCCGCAACTGCCGTCACCCCCGCCCCGATACCCGGAATAGAATTCATACATACTACCGTGCCTGCACCCGCCGAGCCGGAAACAACACCTGACGGTGCCGCCGCCGATGAAAGTGACAGCGCACCGGAAACCTCCGCCCCCGGCACAGACGCTTCAGAAAACGAAACTGCCAATGCCTCTACTACGACGCGGAAAGTGACCACAGCACTCCCGCCCCGTGAGACAAGCCCCGACATGATAGTGAGCGATACGGGTACGACATCTGCCACAAAAGCGCCGGAAACAACTCCCGTTTCCGCGGGCACCACAGCCCCCGAAACGACCGTACCCGCCGATACGGCCCCGGAAACCTCCCGCACCGCAGCGCAGACCCTTGCCGCTCCCGCGGTAAGCGGCTCGGGCAGCACTTACGGGAAAAACAGCTATAAAGCCCTCAATTACTCGTACGTCAAGGCGGTCTGGATATCCTACATCGAGCTTACCTCCCTTTTCGGGAAAAGCGAGACGGGATTTGCCGACGCTTTCGGCGCAATGCTCGACAATTGTCAGGCAATGGGGCTGAATACCGTGTTCGTACACGTAAGAGCCTTCGGCGACGCTTACTACTTCTCCGACCTGTATCCCTTCACCAAACAGCTCAGCGGAAATCTCGGAGTACGTACCGCCTACGACCCGCTGAAAATAATGATATCCGAAGCACACAAGCGGAACATTTCGTTCCATGCGTGGATAAACCCTCTCCGGCTGTGCTACTCCGGCGATATGCCCCTCATCTCCGGGGAATACCCTGTCGGAAAATGGTACAAAGGTACGGAGAACGGCAAATATATCGTCAATGTGAACGGAACATGGTTCCTGAACCCCGCTTACGATGAGGTAAGGAAGCTCATAGGTGACGGTGTGAGGGAGATCGTGTCGGGTTACGATGTTGACGGCATACATATCGACGACTACTTCTACCCCACCACAGACTACTCCTTCGACAGCGACGCGTACTCGTCAAGCGGATACACCAGCATAGAAAGCTTCCGCGTGGATAAATGCAGTGCAATGGTAAAAGAGATATACACCGCTGCCCACGAATGCGGCTCGGTGATGTTCGGCGCGGCTCCGCAGGGAAACAACTACAATAATCTCAATGTCCTCTACGCGGACACAAAAGCATGGTGCAAGGGCGGCTACATAGATTATTTTGCCCCGCAGATATACTACGGGTTCGAAAACTCCGGAGTGCCTTTCAAGGGAAATGTTGACGAATGGCGCACTATCGTGAGCGGGACTGATACCCGTCTCTACACCGGTCTTTCTGTATATAAAGCCGGAAATGAGGATAAATGGGCAGGTACCGGCAAGTACGAATGGCAGAACACCGATACCATGCTCAGACGACAGAAGGAATACGCGGACAGTGCCGGCTGCAACGGCATCGTCCTTTACAGCTACAATTACATTTTCACGCCGTCATACAGCACGGCGGCAATGAAAGCGGAGATAAACAATCTGAAACCGCTTCTCACCGAGTGATACAAACTATAAGGAGATACGATGAAACGAAAACTTACAGCGTGGCTGACAGCCGCCGCTATGATGCTCACCGGGTTTGCGTTCCCCGCATACGCCGAAAGCGCGGGGAACGGCGAAGAAGAGAACACCGCTGAAACGGAAGCGGCAGCTGCGGAGCCCGTCACAGAACTCCCCGGTACATATATGTACTCACTGCCGAGCAATATGCGCGCGGCATTCATAACCCCGTCTGTGGATTTCTTCAGAGATCCCGGTGAAAGTGCGGACGAGCTGTCCGAGGAACTGTCTTCTTTGTTCGCGGAATTTGCCGAAATAGGTCTGAATACCGCGATAATCAATACAGTACATGAGGGAAAGGCTTTCTATGACCTCGGAAATGACAGCGATCTCACAGATCCGGTGCTCGAAGCGATAAAAGCCGCATACAGCAATGGGATCTCACCGTTCGTGGTGTTCGACCTGAGCCATGCACTGTCGGACTGCCGTTCCGGAGCGGAGGCTGTCGATACTCTCATATCCAAGGCTCACCGTTTTACGCTGAAATACACCTGCGACGGCATTATTCTCGATGACTACTACGCAAAGCGCTCTCCGCAGAGCTACGGCGAGTATATGGAAAACGGCTCGGGAGTTGGCTACACCAACTACCTCTACGACACATCGGAGCAGTATTTCCGTACCGCCGCCGAGGTGATACGCCGTACAAACAATTCCGTCGCGGCAGGCTTCATCGTAAATGATATGTGGGCTAACTCCTCCGTGAACGAAAGCGGCAGCGATACCGCCGACTATTTCCAGGCATACTACGACGGATATTCCGATACAAAGGGATTTATCGAGAGCGGCTATGCCGACCTCGTTCTTGTAAGAGCATACGGCTCGATCACATCGCAGAGCCTTCCTTTTGAAAAGGTCACGGGCTGGTGGGGAAATATCGCAGAGGAAAACGATATCCCTCTTTATATAGTACACCACAATGAACTTCTCGGCACCGATACGGCAGGCTGGGGCAGCGAAGACCAGCTGTTAAAGCAGCTCTCCGTTTCCAAGGAGATAGCCGCATACTCCGGCAGTGTGTTCAATTCATTCGCCTCACTTGAAAATGACCCCCTCGGCTCCACCGACACCCTCACTTCGTTCTTCAAGGAGCAGATAAACGAGCAGTCCCTGTTTGAAGACCTGAAAATGACTTCTCCCTCCGCTCTTACCTTCACCACAGCCGAGGCAAGCGTAGCATTCATGGGCAGCTTCGACAGCAACTTCCCGGTTTATTTCAACGGCGAGGAGATCAAACTCAACGACGCCGGAAATTTCTACTTTGAACAGAAACTAAGTGACGGACTGAACAAATTCACAATCAGCCACAAATCCAAGACCTATACATACAGCATCACACGCAAGATCAACGTACTCCGTGAGATCGGCGCGGCAATAGCCGACGGCAAGACGCTCAGCGTTGACGGAGGCACAAAGATCACACTCATCGCCCGCGCGTATAAAGGCGCGACCGTATATGCCACCATAAACGGGGCAACAGTGAGAATGACCGAGGTGTCGGGCACCGATGAGGACGATATAAACTCCACTTACCGTAAATTCTCCGGTTCTTATACCGTTCCGGCAGGTATCGTCGGTCAGGCTCAGGCACTCGGAAAGATCAGGATCTATGCCTCATACGCGGGCTACTCTATGGAAACGGCAGGCGCTTCCGTCTCGGTGAACGCAAAGCCGGAACCGGTAAAACAGCAGGAAGCTGTCATCGTAGCCGACGCGGCTACCGCGGGCAGCGGTGAACTCGTAGCGACACTTGAAGCTCCCCGTACCGCCGCCGAAACAGTAAAGTATGTGCGCACGCTCCAGAACTATACCATTACCTATGACGGAAAGACCGCCGACGATATACCCTCGCCGCTGTTCTCGCAGCTGCCCGCCGACACTCTTGAAATATACAAGTCCACCTCCGGCAGCTACTACGTCACAGAATCCGGAAAGCGTATCGCCTCCAGCGCATCTGTGCTTGAGGACGGAGCAGCGATCGACAAGAACGCGCTCACGGTAAAGTCCATAGGCACATCAAACGGCAGCAGCTACATAAAAATGCACCTCGACCGCAAGACAGGCTTCAATATGCGGCTCGTCGGAAACAGCTACTATACCGCGTGGGACGGTGACTACAACCTTGACAGTTTCACTGCTACCCACCTCTATATAACATTCGAGAACATTACCAGCGTCACAGCACTGCCGTCCTTTGAATACAATCAGGTATTCCGTTCCGGCAAATGGGACACGGTGACGGAGGACAACGGTACCAAGTTCCGCCTTATTCTCGAACTCCGCCAGCCCGGTGTTTACTTCGGACACGGTGCGAAATATGACGGGAACGGTGATCTTGTGCTTTCGTTCCCCGTCCCGGTCAACTCTTTGAGCGGCGTCACCATAGTCATCGACCCCGGTCATGGGTACGGCAAATCCGCTACCGTGTTTGACCCCGGCGCTATCGGCGAAGTCGTGGAGCAGGAGGTCGTGCTTGAGATCGCAAAAGAACTCACCACACAGCTCCAGGCAGCCGGCGCAAATGTTATCCGGCTGAAAACAGAGAGCGAGTTCCTGTTCACCCGTGAACGGCCTGTCGTGGCACGAGGGTACGGGTGTGACCTTTTCCTGTCGATCCACGCAAACAAGGCTACCGGCGACGCGCGCGGAGTTGAAGTGTACTACTTCACTTCATATTCACAGCCCCTTGCCGCCGCTATCTCAAAGAGCATCTCGAAATATTATCAGAACTACGTCTATGCGGACGGCGCGGACAAGAACCGCGGATCGCGTTACAGCTACTATCATGTGACCCTCCAGCAGGATTTCCCGTCCGTACTGATAGAGACAGGCTTTGTAGATAATAAGAGCGACGCTATGGCTCTTGCTTCCGCCGCCCACCGCAAGGGTATCGCGGCGGGCATAGTCGAGGGAATAAAGACATTCCTCGGCAGAAGCTCGATATCCTATGCTTCGGAAGGATATTCGGCGGCAGATCCTACCACCGCGGAGGAACTTCCTGCCGAGGTGACTTCCACAGCCGAAACGGAGGCTCCCGACACCGCCGCGCCTGAGGAAAGCGATACCGCCGGGACTACAGCAGTGCCGGAGGAGACTTCCGACACATCGGACACCACGGTCCCTGCCGAAACATCGGTCTCCGAGGAAACAACATCTCTTCCGGAAACTTCCGGAGATGAATCCCTGTCATGGATCGGCGGCGAGACATCAACAGATGTGAGCGTGACCGCCCCGCCGGAAACATCTGAATCGTCGTCCGATGCCACTACCGCTTCCGAACCCGATTTCAGCTGGCATTACGGCGAATTGAGATAAAAAACAGTCCGTCACCTCAATACGAAGTGACGGACTTTTTATGCTTTTAAACTGCGCTTTCAAGCCTTTGCCCGATATATCCGGCGACTTCCTTTTCGTCGATGCCAAGCACGAACGAAAACTCCGGGTATATCATATTTTCCGCGGTACGGAGCGCGTTCTCATCAGACACAAGGACTTTCTTTCCGCTGCTCCTGCATGCCTCGGTATGCAGATAAATGGTCTTTATAAGGGAGAGGATATGTGTGCAGTCGCCTTCTTTAAGTATGGTATCTATTTCCGAGCGGCGGACTTTTGTATTTGGCGTAAGGCTGATCTCGGCGTTTCCGGAGTTGTCGATAGCCTCATTGACCTCATCGGCGGTCATGGGCTTTCTGATACGCGCCCCTGCCTTGCCGACGGGGACGAAATAATAAGAAGAGCCCGAACCGAGCGGCACGAGCTTCAGGTAATCCTCATAACTGCTGCCGTCGAAGGTCTTGTTTTCCACCGCCTCAACGCGGCAAACGCCCACCCCTTTATAAACCACATAATCATTTACCGAGAACTTTGCCGCATTCATTTTTCATTCCTCCGTTTCATTGGCAGCTTTTATCAATATCTGTTCACTTGCGGGATCTGTCATTTTACAGACAGCCTATCCCTATAGTATATTATACCACATTTTCTCAACTTTTAACATAGGCTATTTGTACAAAAAATCGAAATTTACAAAACGGTCAAAGGGCATTTTTTGCCAAAAGGCGCGGGAAAAAGCCACCATTTATCCGCGTAAGGCTGAAAAAGCCCCGCACGATACCGTGCGGGGCGGTTCTTGTTAAAGCTGTACCTTTTCGATCTTCCAGATCTCTTTTGCGTAGTCCGCTATGGTGCGGTCGGAGCTGAACTTGCCGGCGCACGCCATGTTCATCCAGCACTTCTTTGCAAACGCGAACTTGTCGGAGTAATCCTTGTTGAGCTTGAGTTTTGCCTTGACATAGCTGTCGAGGTCGCCGATAAGGTGGTAATTGTCGGCTCTGTGCCAGCTTGCTCCGTCCATGAGCGAGAAGTAGAGCTCACGGAAATCGCCGCTGCCGCCGTCGCTTACCGTGCCGTCGATAAGGCTGCGGACAACTCTGCCGATCTTCGGATCCTTCTCTACGGCAAATCTCGGGTCGTATATCTTCATAATGCTCTCCAGTTCCTTTACTGTCGCGCCGAAGATGTAGTTGTTCTCCTTGCCCGCTTCCTGTACTATCTCTACGTTAGCGCCGTCAAGAGTACCGAGGGTTACTGTACCGTTGAGCATAAGCTTCATATTGCCGGTACCGCTCGCTTCGGTCCCTGCCGTGGATATCTGCTCGGAAACATCGGCCGCCGTAACGAGCTTCTCCGCGTAGGATACACGGTAGTTCTGCACGAATACCACTTTCAGCAGGTCACGGGTATCGGGATCCTCATTTACAACGCGTCCGATCTCGTTGATATACTTGATTATAGCTTTTGCACGACGGTATCCGGGTGCGGACTTGGCACCGAAGATGAATGTCATCGGGTGGAAGTTCTTGATGGAGCCGTCCTTTATGCCGTAGTAGATATAGAGAATACCGAACGCATTCAGAAGCTGCCGCTTGTATTCGTGAAGTCTCTTTATCTGAATGTCAAAGATGCTGTCGGGATCGATCTCCACTCCCTCATGCTCCTTGATGTACGCGGCAAGCTGTACCTTCTTCTCATGCTTGATATCCATGAAACGCTGAAGCTCATGCTTGTCGTCCGCGAACCACTTGAGCTTCTGGAGCTGTTCGAGATCGGTCATCCACTCGGTCCCCTTGTTGAGCTCATTGATAAGGGCGGTAAGTTCCTTGTTGCAGAGTGCCAGCCAGCGGCGGGGAGTTATACCGTTTGTCTTGTTCTGGAATTTTTTCGGATAAAGCTTGTACCATTCCTTGAGGGCATCTTTCTTGAGTATCTCGGTGTGTATCTCGGCGACACCGTTTACGTATGTTGAGCAGTAGATAGCAAGTCTCGCCATGTGGATAAGGTCGCCCGCGACTATCTTCATCGGGTCTATATCGTTCTTGAACATACCCTTCTTGTAAAGCTCGCCTATGAAAGCTTCATTTATCTGGAGGATTATTTCATAGATACGCGGAACTACTTCCTTCATTATGTCAGCGCTCCATTTTTCGAGCGCTTCCGCCATAATGGTGTGGTTGGTGTAATTGAAGGTCTTCTTTGCTATTTCAAGAGCATCGAAGAAATCAATGCCCTCCTCGTCCACAAGCACTCTGATAAGTTCGGGGACGGAGATAACCGGGTGGGTATCATTGAGCTGAATGGTGATCTTCTCATAGATCTTCTCTATCCTGCCGCCGTTCTTCTTGTATTTTCTTACTATATCACGTACCGAAGCGGCGGAGAAGAAATATTCCTGCTTCAGGCGCAGTATCTTGCCCTCGCGGGTGTCATCGTTCGGGTAAAGAACACGGGATATATCCTCAGCCATTCTCTGCTCGCGGCACGCTTCGTCATACTTCTGAGCGTTGAACAGATCAAAGTCAAATTCCTTTATAGGCTCTGCCTGCCACAAGCGAAGCGTGCTGATGTGGTCGGTGCCGTAAGCCACGATCGGCATATCGTAGGGGACAGCACGGACTGTCTGGTCGCCGTACCCGATCTCCACTGCGTCCGCGTTGCAGCGCTTGCTCCACGGATCGCCGAACTTCGTCCAGTCATCGGCTTCCTCACACTGGAAACCGTCCTTGATAGTCTGTTTGAACAGACCGTATTTATAGCGTATGCCATAGCCGTCGAGCGGCAGGTCGAGAGTTGCCGCGCTGTCGAGGAAGCACGCCGCAAGTCTGCCGAGACCGCCGTTGCCGAGAGCCGCATCTTCGATCTCTTCGAGGTCGGCAAGCTCCACGCCCACTTCTTTCAGTGCCGCTTCAACTTCCTCCTCTATGCCGAGGCACAGCAGGTTATTGTATATAGCCCTTCCCACAAGGAATTCCATGGAGAAATAGCAGGCGCGGCGGGTCTTTAAATGCGCCTCTCTGCTCTTTGCCCAGTTTTCGGATATCATGCGCATAACGACACAGGATACCGCAAAATGTATCTGCTCGGGTGAAGCTTCCTTGGGAGCAATGCCGTACTCTTCGTCAAGTACCCCCTTGAACTGCTTTAAAAAGTCTTTCTTGTTGAACATTCCGTGAGTTTCCTTTCATAGAGAATTACCTGATTATTATATCACAAGGCGCTAAAATTTTCAATACGCAAACGAAATTTTTGGTTATAATGACGAAATTCTGTTTTATCCCGATATTTTCGCTATCGCCTTACGTATCGGAATAGCCATGTACTGTGCCGCAACAATGCTCAGTACGTCCTTTATCACAAAGGGCAGCACGACCAAAACGATGCTGTTTAAAAGGTCTATCTGCATAAGCAGCGCGTACTGCACAGCACCGCACAGGTAGCATATCGCCAGACCGCCCACCGATACCGCTATCCGCAGCGGAAGATTTTTCATCTGCATACCACAGAAGAATGCCATTGCGATGAAGCCGTACAGAAATCCGCCGGTCGGTCCGAGAAGCACGTCAAATCCGCCCCTCATTCCCGCAAACACCGGCAGCCCCACAGCCCCCAGCAGTACATACACCGCCGTTGATACCGTACCGGACAGTGAACCGAACACAGCCGCGCAAAGCGCCACTCCGAATGTGTGCAAAGTTATCGGCACCTGTGTCGGAAGCGGTACCACCACCTGCGCCGATACCGCGATTATCGCCGCGCACATTGCGCACATCACCAGCTGAAATGTCTTTGTCTTTTTGGTTTTTGTCTCCATTACTCTTACTCCTTGTTATTCATTACTATATTTACTTCTCCCGAACCGAGGTGTATCTCCTCTCCCTTCGGGGTAATAACTATGAGTTTTGCTTCGTCATCGATCCCGACCGCTCTTGCAGAGCGTATATCACCCGACTGTTCGTATTCCACTTTCTTTCCCGTTAATATCGAACGTCTGCGGTATTCGCCGAGATACCCCTTGTCCGGGAGCCTGTCATAGTAGTCAAAGAACCTCTCCAGCACCGCTGCCGCAAGCTCAGGGCGCAGCGCTTCGGACGCGCCTATCGCCCCAGCCTTGCCCCTGATGTCTTCCGGGAACCCTCTGTCCGTCACATTTATGCCTATTCCCAGCACCGCATACCCCATGTCACCGTCGGCGTTCAGCGAGGCTTCGGTGAGTATGCCGCAGACCTTCCGTCCGTTTATATAGATGTCATTCACCCACTTGATCCCCGACCGCGAACCGGTGAGTTCATCTATCGCGCACGCCACGGCAGCAGAAGTATGCTCATATAAAGCCCGCTGTCCGCCGGAGAATAGAAGCTCCTGCCGAGTCTCCCGCGTCCGGCGGTCTGCTCTCCGGCTATCATCACCGTACCCTCCGGAGCGCCGTTTTCCGCAAGCTGCCTGATATCCGCGTTGGTGGAACCGGTGATATCCACAGTACGCACATCCAGCCTTGCAGCAAGCTCCGCCGGCAGTTCCCGCACCACATCTGCGGGTTCAAACATACTCATTTCCCTTTTCTCCCGTTCTTTCTGTCATTCTTTTTTCTTGCTTTGTATGCTTCCGCAAACCCTGTATATACCGGCGAGAGATCGCCGCCGTCGTCGTTTCCGCCGTAAACGGCACTCTCATACCTTTCCACAAATCCGCCTATATCATATCCGAACAGCTCTTCGCATTTTTCAGCAGTCTCCGCGGGCGTACAGGTATTCGTTTTATTGCCCTCATAGGCGTTCATCATCGTGTTTATCTTTTTATAGATAAGGGAATACTGCTGCGCACCGCGGGCTTTTGCAGCCCTGCGCACAAACTGCCTTTCCTTTATCAGCGGGCGAAGCATCAGAGCCGTTATGCCGATCAGCACTATAACAGCCGCAGTGATGCCGACTATCATAAATGTGGGATCCACATATCCTCCGTCGGTTATTGAACTGGTGGGATTGAAGTTTGTCCAGCCATAGCCGTTCAGCCATACCTGCACATAGGAGTGGGAGTCGGCGGTCGTGACATACCATGTGTCGTCACCGTTGCCCTTCTGTATCCAGAATCCCTCACAGTACCGCACAGTAAGCCCTGCCTCACGGCACATAAGCGTCATTGCCGTGGCGTAGGGCGCACAGGCGCCGCGTTTTGAACGCAGTATGAAGTAGTCGGGGGAAGCGTCCGGAGTCGTGAAATTAAGGTCGTAGATGTACTCCCCGTTATGGAAATACTGCTCTATCGCCTTTGCTTTCTCATAGTCGCCCGTACAGCCTTCGATGATCTGTTCGGTAAGTTCATGTACCTGTTCGTGCGCTGCCGGTGAAGAATACGCGTCCGCCAGTGAGCTTCCGTAGTAAGACTTGCCGTAATACCTGTCCGCCTGTTCTTTTGCGCGGACGTAAGCGGCAGCATATTCGGAGGACTCCGACAGGCTTTCCGCAAGCCTGTCGGTAAATAATTCCATAAAAGCGGGATCCGGAGTAAGCTCCGCCCAGCTCACGACATACGACCTTAATTCCGGAGAATCTCCGGAAGTCACAAAATACTCGTCGTTCTCGGTCCGGTAGATCCTTATATCAGCGTTATACGCGCTTACATAAGTCATATCCGCCGGGACATACACCGCACGTACCTTCCCGTCCGCAGGAGAGATCAGGCACCACCTGTCTGCCGCCTGTTCGCCTTCAAAACCCGCTGCTTTGTATAGTTCGGCAGGGTCCTCGAAAGCGATGTACCGGAGCCAGTCACTGTATCCGGTATCCACATCTACGGTATCGTATTTCCACAGATGATCGGCGCTGTCATAGTGATTGAAGCTCTGCCGCCTCAGAAATACCGGATTGTCACCCCGGAAATAGAAAATTATCGTCGTATCATCATCTGAGGTTGCGTTGGACGAGCTGTCGTTGAAGTCGCTGAAATCCGCGGCAGCCTGGGCAGCGCTGATCGTAACGCCCGTAACAAACTCATCGAACTGCTCTCTGTACGGCGCAAATTCCAGTTTCGGCATGAATGACGCAATAACCGTCACCACAAGCAGAAATCCGCCTACCGCCATATATCTGCCCCGGGAACCGATCTTTACCGTCCGTATCTCTTCACCGCCCGCCGGCGTTTCGGAACGCCCTGTCATTATAAGAAAAAACAGCGTCATTATGATTATAGGGTATATCACCGGTATGGCGGTAAAAGTCTTTGCAAACAGACAGAACGGACAGAGACATATCAGGAACACGAAAACTCCCCTGTACCGGACTCTTGTGAAGTAGTACAGACAGGATATCAGCACCATTCCTATCAGCAGAAGCACCGCATTCGTCCTGCCGTAATACAGAGAGGTAAAGACAGACGGCTCCATGAACCACTGGGAGAAGCTCCCGAAAGAGTCTATCTGCCTGAATGCCGCTATAAGGCATACATTCATGAACACGATCACAAACACCGCAGTAAGCCATGTTCTGCCGTAATTGCGCAGTATCTCATAGATGAAGAAGACAGCGAACGAAAAGATGAACGCCAGTGCCGAGTACATCAGCACAGCCGATCCCGATGAATTCACATATATATAGGTCGTCGCGCTCATCACCGCAGAGCTGAGAAGCACCGGCACGATATTCGCCGCGAGCAGTTCCCGGAATGACGGGAACGGTTTTCTTTCCTTCGTTTTGTTCTTATCTTTCAAAGCGTATATCTTCCTCATCACGGGTTATAAGCCATACGTTCTCCGGGCGCACCGCGCATACCGGAGCGGCAGCAGCCCTGTTCTCATAACCAGACACAGTATTCATTATATATCCGTCACAGCGGGCGGTGAATATTACGGTATGTCCCTCCTGAGACGGGGGCAGTCTCCCGCCGGGGGCATCTGAAAATTCATACTCTGTGAGACGGTAGCGCAGATCGGAAACATCGTTCGGAGTTACAACCGGGATATTTTCCCAGTCGCTTCCGAACCGCACCGCAAGGTGCGCGGGAAGCTCGGTCTTTGCAAACTGCATCATCAGCGCCAGCATTCCCTCCACCGCAAGCTGCTCCTCCGCCCTTGCGGCGAGCATATCCGGATTCGGCGAACACGCCTTGTCCAGCACGAACGTCTGTTCGGCTCCGGAGGCACCCTCAAGCCTGCGGACATAAAATTCCCCGCGCTTGGCGGACAGTTTCCAGTTTATCAGCTTCAGGCTGTCGCCCGGCTCATATTTGCGGTGTTCATAACCCGGAGTACCGTTGACCGCATAGACAGACTGGGTGGTCTCCTCGCTCTCGTCGAAAGCCGCTGCATCGGTAAGGCTCCTTGCAAGCCCCTCCCGCCTGTCAACTTCCGGAATGTCGGGGTATATCTTCACAAACGCGACAGCTTTCGGGATATTGACGCGGAAGCTCACCAGCCCGAGGTAATCTGTAACAGTAACTGTACCGATACCTACCCTGCCCTTTCCGAAGAATTCTGCTTTGTATTCCGCGCTGAATTCCGTCCTGCCGCTGC
>CAMVGH010000071.1 GCA_947166945.1 uncultured Clostridia bacterium | reverse complement strand
ATAACCGATGAAGAAGCAAAGATACGCCGCGCAAATGTACAGCGTGAAGCAGACTTCTTCGGAGCCATGGACGGTGCTACCAAGTTCGTCAAGGGTGACGCTATCATGTCGATCATCACTTCGCTGATAAACCTTATCGGCGGCGCTATAATCGGTATCATCGGCGGCGCGGACATCAGCACCGTTATGAGTACCTACTCCCTCGCGACCGTCGGAGACGGTCTCTGCTCGCAGATACCTTCGCTGCTTATCTCGGTCGCTACCGGTATGGTGGTTACCCGTACAGCCAGTGAGGGAAGCTTCAACGAGGACGTCAAGACACAGTTCACGAGCAACCCGACGGTACTCATCATCACCGGTGCCGTTATGATAGTGCTGATGCTCGTTCCGGGATTCCCGAAGCCCATACTCGCCATACTCGGTGCCGCGCTCATCTACGGAGGCCTCTTCCTGCGCCGCACCCACACCGCGGAAGCACAGAAGGCGGAAGCCGAGGCTGCGCAGGCACAGGTCGAGGAGGCAAAGGAACAGCGTCCGACTACCGATACCGACTACTACAGAGATATCGACAACGTATTCAAGCTGCTGAATGTGGAACAGGTTGAAATGGAGTTCGGTTACTCTCTGCTGCACCTGGTCGATGAAAGAAGCGGCGGAAACTTCATAGAGCGTGTCGTTCTCTTCCGAAAACAGTTCGCAATGGATATGGGTATGGTCATACCGTCGGTGCGGATGCGCGATAACCCGGATATCAACCCGAACCAGTACATAATCAAGATAAAGGGCGAGGAAGTCGCCCGCGGCGAAATACTCGTCGATCATTATCTGGCGCTCGACAACGGCGATGTATCCATGCCGGTGGACGGTATCGACACCATAGAGCCGGCATTCGGTATCCCCGCCCGCTGGATAAGCGAGGACAAGAAGGTAGCCGCCGATGTTGCGGGCTATACGCTGATAGACCCCGTCTCGGTAATGATAACCCACCTGTCGGAAGTCATCAAGCAGCACTGCAGCGAGATACTCACCCGTCAGGATGTCAAGACCATGGTGGAGAACATCAAGAAGACCAATGCCACTATCGTCGAAGACCTTGTACCGAATGTCATTTCTTACGGTTATCTCCAGAAAGTGCTTTCAATGCTGCTTAAAGAGGGCGTTCCGATAAGGGATATGGAGACTATTCTCGAAACGCTGAGCGATCACATTTCCACAATGAAGGATATAGATATCACCGTCGAGTATGTGCGTCAGGCACTCAAGCGCACGATCACACGCCGTTTCGCGGAAGCAAATTCTCTGCGTGTCATAACCATAGACCCGAGGATAGAGGATATGATCGTGGCAAGCGTGAAGAAATCGGATCAGGGAAGTTACCTGTCCATGGATCCCGAAACGATACAGCGGATAGTCGCAAAGACCACAGACGAGGTAAACAAGATAAAGGACGTCATACCGAATGTCATCATTCTTACTTCGCCTATCGTAAGAGTATATTTCAAAAAGCTGATAGATCAGTTCTTACAGAATATTACAGTGCTTTCGTACAGTGAGATAGACAGCACGACGCAGATCCAGTCTGTCGGAAGCATATCAATATGACGTCCTGAAAAACCGATACTTTGACCGAAGGGAGGCGGGCGGCAGTGGCGGATTATGATGTCGCGGCGGCAATACGCGAATACCGCGAAACACAGGATATCAATATTCGCAACGACATAATCCTGCGTTACCTTGAACTTGTCCGCCTGCTTGCAATGTCCCTGCGGAACATCTACATAAAGTACGCGTCCCCGGACGATATAGTTAATGAAGGTGTGCTGGCACTGATATCCGCGATAGATACCTTCGATCTTGACAGGGGCGTTAAATTCGAGACTTACGCAAACATCAAGATAAAGGGCGCCATAGTGGATTTCGTCCGCAAGCAGGACTGGATCCCGCGGCAGGTGCGCACGTTCGGGCGGGAACTCGATATAGCCTACAACGAGCTGTTCACAAAGCTCGGCCGTCATCCGAAAAACGCTGAGCTGGCGGAACACATGGGACTGTCGAGAGAAATGCTCGAAAAGCGTATGGCAGAGTCAGCCGGTGCGGTGACGCTTTCCTTTGAGGAACTGCTGTACGAGGATAATTTTGATGTCGTGGATTCCGAAGATGCGGCGGATACCGCCTTATATCAGGCGGAGCAGAAGAAGATCATCGCCGGAGCGATAAATGAACTGAGCCCACGGGCAAAGCAGGTCATCACCCTGTACTACTACGAAAAGCTGAAATTCAGCGAGATCGGGCGTGTACTGGGTCTTACCGAATCGAGAGTGAGCCAGATACACTCAAAAGCGATACTGTTTCTGAAACACGCGCTGTCGGAGTATATGCAGAAGCAGTAATGACAGATACCGGACGCTGACCGGATACACCTTAATGCGGAAAGGGAGGCAAATGCAGTGCTGAGAGGTTTTTACAATGCCGCGCAGGGCATGATAGTCAAGCAGAGACAGCTTGACGCGATAGGCAACAACATAGTGAACGTGAACACCTCGGGTTACCGCAAGGACGAAGTGGTAACAAACACTTTCATGGACGAACTTATCCTCGTGAACGCAAGAAGAGAGACTTCCGGGCATTTTCTCCAGACATACGCGGATATCTCAAAGACAAATCTTGAACAGAGCAATTTCACATATACCGAAAGTAATTTCGATGTGGCAATATACGGAAATGTTTATTTCAATATACGCGACAACGCGGGAAATGTCTATCAGACCCGCAACGGACAGTGGGAACTGGACGGCGAGGGATACCTTATACTCGGCAAGGCAGGCAGAGTACAGGGCAGAAACGGCGACATATTCCTCGGAGTGGACGACTTCGAGATCAATAATGACGGAGTCATATCCATAAACGGGCAGGTCGTGGATACACTTCTGCTCACATATATACCGCCGGACGCGGACGTGGATAAGCTCGGCAACAACCTGATGCTCTATGAGGGCGGCGAGCAGCTCCCCGACGGGGAATTCTTCGATGTGATACAGGGCGCGTGGGAACATTCCAACGTGGACGGCAACAAGGAGATCACCCAGCTCATGGAGGCACACCGTCTCTATGAGGCAAACAGCAAGATACTTAAAGCACTCGATCAGATCAACAGCAAGGCAGTGGATATCGCTTCGGTATCATAACCCCTGCGCAGGACTGAGGAGGTACTATGAATATATCGTTTTATACCGGTGCGTCGGGTATGATCGCACAGCAGGAGGGTATGAACATATACTCTCACAATATATCAAATGTCAATACGGTCGGGTACAAATCGCTCCGTCCGAGCTTCGCGGACTGTGTCTATACGGTGCAGCGGGCAACGGAGGAAGAATGGCAGACCGGTCATGGTCAGTATGTCATGAAGACCGACTTCATGTGGGAACAGGGTATGTTCTATATGAGCGATCAGCCGCTTGACTACGCCATACCGAACGACAACTTCTTCATGGTGCGCGACGAGCGGGGAAGAGAATACCTTACCCGTGACGGCTCGTTCCAGATATCACATATAAATGATGACCACTGGGAACTTGTCACCGCAAGAGGAGAATTCGTGCTCGACAGCGAACGCAATCATATCACAGTGCCGTTCGTGGTGGAGGAACGCCCTGTCATGGACGAGGAAGGCAATATCACAGGGACAGAACAGTACCAGACCTCGAAGATAGACTACGATGCCCTGACCGATATGATAGGTATTTTCTCGGTCGATAACAACTGGGGACTCGACCAGAATGAGGATAACCATTTTGCCGTAACGCCCCGCTCCGGACAGCCGGTGGTGGCTGAGGACAGAGAACTGATACGTGAGGCTCTGGAAATGTCCACCGTCGATCTCGCGGCGGAAATGGTACATCTCATAGAGACCCAGCGTTCGTATCAGTTCAGCGCAAGAGTGGTCACCACATCGGACGAGATGATGAATATAGCGAATAATCTGCGCGGATAATTCTTTTTATAAATAATTGAAAGGAAATATATAAGTATGAGTATCGGAAAGTACGAAGACCTCAATGATATGCAGATCGATGTACTGAGAGAGGTAGGAAACATCGGTTCGGGAAATGCTACGACAGCCCTTTCCTCCATGGTAGGCAAGATGATAGATATTGAAGTGCCGAGAGTGGAGGTGCTTGATTTCAATGACGCTATCAATGCCGTGGGAGGACCCGAAAAGGTCATCGCGGGAATTCTTATCAGAATAAACGGTGATGTAGAGGGTATGATAATGTTCCTGTTTGAACAGAACCTTATCGCCCTTATAGTAAAGACCTTCTTCGGAACGGAGCCGGAGAGCATATTCTCGCTCAATGAGGCGGAGACTTCCGCGCTAAACGAAATGGGCAATATCATGGCGGGTTCTTATGTAAATGCGATAGCACAGCTCGCGGGTATGACGATAGATGTCGAAGTGCCGCTGATGACGGTCGATATGCTCGGCGCGATAATGAGCGTTCCGGCTATCGAAATGGGTGAAATGGGTGACAAGCTCCTTTTCATAGACAATAATATGGTAATCGACAGCACAAGTATCCAGTCCAAGATGCTCCTCCTGCCCACCTTAGATTCTCTGGATCATCTTCTCGGAAAGCTGGGGGTTGCGTAATGGGGCAGAAGCTAATAATCGGTATCTCCGACTGGAAAGTCGGAAGAGGGGACGATGTGCTCGTTACATACGCGCTGGGGTCGTGCATAGGCACCTGTATCTATGACAGGACTACCGGGATCTCCGGACTGTCACATATAATGCTCCCGGACAGCACGGCTATAATCGACGGGCATACAACAAGAATGAAGTTCGCGGACACAGCTATCCCGGATATGGTGGAAAGAATGAAGGCAATGGGCGCAAATCCCGGAGCGCTGAAGGCGAAGATAGCCGGCGGAGCGGTAATGTTCCAGACCTCAAACCAGAAGTTCAATATCGGACAGAGGAATATCGAAGCGGTGAAGGCGTGCCTGTCGCGGCTGCGTATCCCGATACTTGCGGAGGATACGGGACTCAATTACGGACGCACTATGACATTCTGGGCAGAGAACGGTGCAGTGGAGATAAGCTCAACCATAATGGGCAAGAAAATGATATGACGGTTCCCGCGGATCGGAGGGCTTTTTTATGGAAGAAGATCTGAAAAAGCTCGACGAGCTTTTCGACAGCATAATCGAAGAGATAATCCACCCGGAAAAAGCGGGGACATTCGTAAATCCGTTTGTTGAGGAAAAAGTGCGTTCGATAGCCGGACTTGCCGAGTCGATCTGCCTTGTGACCATAAAGGTATCTTCGGATAATATGAGCGCGGTCTGTACCGTTTCTTCGGGCGGAGAGCAGCATAAGCCGTTCTCTGCCGACGAGATCATGCGCGCCGCTTCTTCGGCGGGAGTCTTCTGCGGTATAGATGAAGGCGCTGTCAATGAAATGGCGGAAAAACAGATCATAAACACCCCGGTAACGATAGCGAAAGGTACTCCGGCAGTCCCCGGGACGAACGGGCGGATAAAGCTGAAAGTGAATGTGGGTACCGCAGAGGCACCCTCCGCGGTGGAAAAGGATACAGAGGTCTGTCATGTGCTTATGCCTACCCCGGGCAGGGACGGAATGGACGTCCGCGGTCATGTGCTTACCGCAAAGGCGGGTACAGGCACGGATATAATGATCGGCGAAGGGCTTTACAAGCGCGGTAATCGGTTCTATGCGGAAACGGAAGGAAATTTTATCGTCCGGGACGGAAAATACTGCATTGTGAATGAGAAGATCATCGACAAGAATGTAGATCAGTCCATGGGCGTGGTCGGATTCAGCGGAACGATCATCATAAACGGCAATGTGAGCGGCAGGGGAGTTATCCGTGCCGGAGGCAGCGTCATAATACACGGCAATGTCTCGGAAGCTATTGTCGAAGCCGAAAAGAATATCATGATCGACGGCAGCAGCTATGAGTCCTCGATATACGCTTCTACCGGTGATATAAAAGGCAAGGAATTCACGGACTGTACCCTGGTCGCCGGAGAAAAAATAACCGCCGAAGCCATACGCGGCTGCACCGTAAAGAGCGTTTACGGCATAGACTGCCTGAGCGGTATGGGCATCATAACCGGTGGAGAGATTTACTGCGCGGGCAATATCAGCTGCATACTTGTCGGCGGAAGAGAACACGCAGAGACCCGTATAGTCATGGGTAATCACGAAGAGTTCTCTGGTGAGCTGGAAAAGCTCAGCCGGAAAGTTACTGCCATCGACGGCGATATGGCAAAGATCACGGCGCAGGTAAACGAGATACATGAGCGCGAAAAGGAAGGGACCGCTACCCTCGAAGATAGGAGTTTCCTCGATGCGGCGCTTCGCATACGTACACAGAAGGCGGCAGAGAAAGTGCCGCTGACGGAGCGCATCAAGAAACTCAACGACATAATACGTTTAGCGGAAAAGGCAACTCTTTCCGCCAAAACCATGATATACGGCGGCACTATACTGAGTATAGGCGAATTCACCCAGATAATCAATGCGGATCGGCCTCACGCAACGCTGAAATCAAATGGCAGCGCGATCGTTATGATATGATCGGGGCACTGTAATGTGTAAATATGTATAAATAACTCTCCGGAAAACGGGGAGTTTTTTGTGTGATGTGTGAAAAAATCGCCGGATATTCCGAAATTGCTAAAGTTTTTGAACAATGAGACGATATTATTTTAAAGGGATCCCCCATCTGAAGAAAGGTGATGAAAAATATGCTCAATAATATAGGCGGATACGGAAAACAGGTAAACAGTGTTTACGGTGTTGGCAAAGGAAACGGTGTAAAACACGGCGGGAAAAATGTCGGTAAAGGTTCGGAAAAGCCGGAAAGAAATACCGATATAGCAGAATTTTCATCGCTGATCGAGCAGCCGAAGGAAGAACAGTCCGTAAAGTCGGAAATGCGCATAGGAGCAGCTTCGGAAAAAACAAGCAGGCTCAGCAGTACCGCGCAGGAATACCTCGGCAAGCTGAAAGAAAAGTACGGCAATGTGGATTTCATAATCGCCGATTACAAGACCGACGCGGAAGCGGACGCGCTTCTTGCCACGGGTAAAGGGGAATATAACGCGGTGATAACTCCCGATCTGCTGGAGAGAATGGCAGCGGACGAGGAGACTGCCGCAAAATATGAAGCCCTCATAGACCAGAGCATCGACAGCATTGATACAGTCAAAAAGGAACTGGGCGATGATTCGGATATGGTGGATAAATTCGGTGCTTCCGTTGACGCGGACGGCAATCTTACACTGCGCGCAAAGCTGGTGGAGGGTCTGCTCGCAGATGACGGCAGCGATACGATAAAGGCATCGACCGTCGAGGATATGCTGGCACAGCTCAAAGCCGCGAGAGAGTCGCAGGCTGAAAAGCTTGAAGAGATCCGCGCAAAGAAGCTCGAAGAGGCTCAGAAGACCGAGGAGGCTGAAGAGACCGACGAGAAGGAGTCTGTCGCCGAAGAAGCCGTGACAGACGCTTCGGATGCCGATAAAACTATAGAAAATATCAGAAAACAGCGCGAAGATGTGCTTGCTATGCTTATGTCCGCACAGAATACGGATAAGCAGTCGGAGCTTGAGATGATGCTGGATCAGTTTGACCGTGAACTCGGTGAAAAGGATAATGGCGCCTACCGCAAGGGACACGCGCACCACTTTACAGCATCGGTTTAAATTGCCTGTTGGTTTGGATGAATATATATTTTTGGGAGGGGAGCCTGTTCGCGGGCTCCCTTTTCCTCTGTGCGGAACTTTTTGAAAAATGTATTGTCAAATCGGCGGAAAAGTGCTATAATGTAATCTGATCATGAAATTGATGAGGCAGATATGTACAAGTGGCAGATAAATACACCCGACCCGCAGCTTACCGAAAAGCTTGAACGGGATACGGGATTTCCCGGACTGATATGTAAGATACTCGTTTCGCGCGGCATTTCAACACGAGAAGCCGCCGATATATTTTTCAACAGAACAGAACTTTCCGATCCGTTCACCATAAAGGATATGGAAAAGGCGGCGAATGCTCTGGCAGCGGCAGTGGAAAGCGGCACCCGCATAACTATCTTCGGTGACTACGACTGCGACGGCGTAACATCGACATATATGCTGTACAGCTATTTGCAGGCTTGCGGTGCGGAGGCCGATTGGTATATTCCCACCCGTGACGAGGGATACGGACTGGATATCCCGGCGCTCGAACTGCTGAAAAAACGCGGCACAGAGCTGATAATCACCGTGGATACCGGGATCTCGGCGGCTGCTGAAGCGCAGTATATCAAGGATAACGGCATGAAGCTCATAGTCACCGACCACCACCAGGTGCCGGAGGAAATGCCGGAGGCCATAGCCGTGGTTGACCCTCACCGCCCGGACGATACATCGGAGTACAAGGAATTTGCGGGCTGCGGAGTGGTGCTGAAACTGCTCATGGCGCTGGAAACGGTAATGGGCGGGGACGCGGAGAGCGTGTTCACGCAGTATGCCGATATCGCGGCGCTCGGCACTATTGCCGATGTGGTGGATCTCGGCGGCGAGAACCGCATAATCGTCCGCGAAGGGCTCCGGCTCATGGAAAACACCGAAAATATGGGACTGAACCGTCTGCTGCTCATGAGCGGCTGGCAGGAGGGGCAGGAGATAACCGCGTCTTTCATCGGTTATAAGATCAGTCCGAAGATCAACGCTGCCGGGCGTATCGACACACCCGCGGCGGCGATGGAGACTTTGCTGGCTGAGACGATGAACACCGCCGCGTCTAAAGCGCTCACCCTTTGTGAGCTGAATACGCAGCGTAAGGAACTGGAAGATGCTATCGTCGCCCAGACCGACGAACAGATAAGAAAGCACCCGGAACTTCTCGACCGCAGATTGCTCATAGTGAGCGGAGACAACTGGCAGCACGGCGTTGTGGGGCTGGCGAGCGGAGAGCTTCTGAAAAAATACGGCAAGCCGAATATCGTCATCACCCGCGAGGGTGAGACTTCCCGAGGCAGCGCAAGGAGCATGGAAGGTCTGAATATGTTCGAGATGCTGGAGAGCTGTGCCGACCTGCTGATCCGGCACGGCGGACACCCCAAAGCCGCGGGGCTTACCGTGGCGACGGACAGGCTTGCGGATTTCGAGCGTGCAGCTTATGCCTACTGCGGGGAACGGATAAAGGAGACCTGCGTAAACACGCTGGTAGCCGATATCGAAGCAACTCCGGACGATCTCACGACAGAAGCGATAGAGCCGATAGCAAACCTGGAGCCTTTCGGCGAGGGAAACCGTGAGCCGCTGTTCCTGCTGCGGGGCTGTGTGATAAAGTCGAAAAAGGGAGTAAAAGAGGGAAAAAGCACATCTTTCGGGTACAGTTTCGGCGGCAGGGAACTGCGGGCGGTGTATTCGAGAATGGCGTTTGACGCATTCCCGTATTCAGAGGGCGACTGCGTGGATATGATCGTGACCCTCACAATAAATGAATTCCGCGGAGAGCGCAGTATTTCCGCCTTTGTCCGCGATATGCGCAGGACAGGATTCGATCAGCAGCGCTGGATAGCCGCAAAGACCGCCTATGAGGATTACCGCTGCGGCAGGGTGGACGGCAGACTGCTTGTACGCATGATCCCCACCGACGAAGAACGCCGGAAGGTTTACGACATAATCCGCGGCACCCACTCCCTCTCAAAAGCGGAGCTTACCGCGGACAGAGCAGGGATAAACTGCTGCAAGTTCGGGGTGATACTCGATATGTTCGAGGAGTTCGGACTGGTGAAGCGGGATATCACCGCGGACAGCGTCGTACCGCTTCCGGTGCGCAGCAAGGTCGATCTTGAAAAATCAAAGGTGCTGGCAAAACTGCGGGCGGCGGCTTCTGCGGGATAAATACCGCAACAAATTGCAAAAACCTATTGCAATTTATAAAAAACTATGTTATAATATTAGGGAAATAAAGAACGGAGGTAGATTCTTATGAAGCACATCAAGACTATCAACAAGGCAAACCTGAAGGATACAGCTGCAAAGGGCGGCTGCGGAAAGTGCCAGACTTCCTGCCAGTCCGCTTGCAAGACCTCCTGCACTATCGCCAATCAGCAGTGCGAGGCTAACAAGTAACTGTAACTCTGAGTTGCAAGACTACAGGGCGGCTGAAAAGTCGCCCTATATTTCTGTAAGGAGATAAAATGACCAATACAATACACAGATTCAGACAAGGCGGGGAGAATATCGTCCTCGATGTAAACAGCGGGGGCGTGCATATCGTCGATGATATCGTATATGATATGACAGGGCTTCTTGAACCGCCGCTTTCAGAGGAAATGCCCGCGCATATACTCACGGAGATGAGCGCTTATACCGAAGACGAGTTACGGGAATGTTACGCGGAGATCTACGAGCTGTACAAGGAGGGGATCCTGTACAGCGCGGACGAATACAGAAAATATGCCGACCTCAAGGTAAAAGCTCCGATCAAGGCGCTGTGCCTGCACGTTTCCCACGACTGCGATCTCCGATGCAGGTATTGCTTTGCATCGACCGGTGATTTCGGCACGGGACGCAAGATCATGACTCCCGAAACGGGGCGCAAAGCCATAGACTTCCTCATTGAGAAGTCCATGGGCAGAGAAAATCTTGAACTGGATTTCTTCGGCGGTGAGCCGCTCATGGCATGGGACACCATCACCGCCACCGTGGATTACGCGCGGAGCATAGAGAAGCAGCACGGAAAGAATTTCCGCTTTACGGTGACCACCAACGGTATGCTGCTCACCGACGACAAGATAGAGTACATCAACCGCGAGATGTCCAACTGCGTACTTTCCCTTGACGGACGTAAGGAAGTCAATGACAATATCCGCGTCACAAAGGGTGGCAAGGGCTGTTACGATATCATTGTTCCCCGCTATAAGAAGCTGGTGGAGGGCCGCGTGAACGAGGGCAGGACAGATTACTATGTCCGCGGGACTTTCACAAAGTACAATCTCGATTTTGCGGAAGATGTCAAGCATATTTCCGATCTCGGCTTCTATCAGCTTTCGGTCGAGCCTGTCTCGGCTCCTGCCGACAAGCCCTACGCGATAACCGAGGACGATCTTCCGAGAATTTACGAGGAATATGACAGGCTTTATGATATCATGGCGGAGCACGTCGGAAAGACCGGCAAAAAGCCTTTCAATTTCTTCCACTATATGATAGACCTCAATCAGGGGCCCTGCGCGGTAAAGCGGCTGCGGGGCTGCGGCTGCGGCAACGAGTATGTTGCGGTCACCCCGGACGGAGATATCTACCCGTGCCACCAGTTTGTAGGTATTGATAAGTGGAAAATGGGTAATATATATGAGGGAGAAGTTGACGCGGAGATAGCGTCATACTTCGCAAAGACCCATATTTACAGCAAACAGGGCTGCTCGGACTGCTGGGCGAGGTTCTACTGCTCCGGCGGCTGCAACGCCAACGGTTATATCTATGAGGGCGATGTGAGAACCCCGCACAAGATCCAGTGCGCTATGATGAAGAAACGTGTGGAATGCGGCATAGCTCTCGGTATAAAGCTCGGAGAGTCTCATCAGACCGAAAGTCCCGTAAGCGTCACCTGCTGACAAGTATCTGTCACATATTTTCACAATCGCAGAACGTTCTTTTTCCTAATTTATCCCGTTTGTTAAAATGATTGTCACAGATTTGTCACAATGGCGTATTAGAATAATAATCGAAGCGGGAGATAAGAGCTTCATACATAAAAAGTCAGATAATGACAGAAGGGATGTTGCTTTATGGAACAGAATTACAATAACAATAACAGTTATAACTACAGCTATGAGAACAGCACAAACAATGTGAATACTCCGGATAACGGCGGATATGCCTACGCGCAGCAGACGCAGTACACTCAGCCGCAGCCGGCTCCTAAGAAGAAGGGCAGATTTGCAAAGGCAGCCGCTCTTGTTGCCGCGGTAGCGGTCATAGGCGGCGGTGCCGGATTCGGCGGCGCTTACCTTGCGCGTGATCTTATCGGCACAAACACAGGCAGAGTTACCGCATCGTACAGCAATGCCGCTTCTTCCGACAGCAGCAATAACAGCGGCAATAACAGCAGCGATCCGGCAGTATCGGCGGCATTGGCGGCGGTAAGCGGTTCTGCCGATGCAGAAGCGGCGGACAAGGTATATCCCACAAGCGTTACCGCTACCGGCGAGAACGGCGAGTACACGCTCACCGAGCTATATGAGGCGGTAAATGATACCATAGTGCTTGTAGAGGTGTACAAGAAATCGTCAAGTTCCACGACCGACTACTATGATTACTTTTTCGGCTACGGCGGAGACAGCAGACGCAGCAGCGAAAGCAGCGAGCCGCAGCTCGTCGGCTACGGCAGCGGCATAGTATTCACCGATGACGGATATATCCTTACCAACGCGCACGTGGTAAGCGGTGCCGACAAGCTCACAGTAGTGGTGAACGACTACAACGACCCCGAGGTGACATACGAGTATGAGGCTACCGTGGTAGGTTCGGACGACTCCACCGATATCGCGGTCATCAAGATCGAACGCGACGAACCTTTCATCGCGGCAAAGATTGGCGACAGCAACACGCTCAAGGTCGGTCAGCAGATAGCCGTCATAGGCAACCCCGGTATCAATGCCACAATAATGTTTGCACACTCCATGACAACGGGTATCGTTTCGGCGCTTGATGTTGAGTGCCTCAACGACAGCGGCTACAGCCTCAGCCTTATCCAGACCGACGCGGCTATCAACAGCGGCAACTCCGGCGGCGGAATGTTCGATATGTACGGCAATATCGTAGGCGTCGTCAACTCCAAGATCGTCGCTACCACTTATGAGGGTATAGGCTTCGCGCTCACTATCGACGAAGCAAAGCCGATAATGGAAGATCTTCTCAACTACGGTTACGTAAAGAGCCGTCCGGTACTCGGTATCACTACCGTTGAGCTGAGCGAATACAGAGCGCAGCTTTACGGCACCAAGCTCTCGCAGGGCATGCTGGTAGCTTCTATCAACGAGGACGCTCCCGTTGCGAAGAGCGGACTTCAGGTAGCGGATATCATCACCAAGGTGAACGGCGTGAATGTGGCTTCTCTCAAGGACGTTCAGAGCATACTCAGCAAGTTCAAGGTAGGCGATACCGTAACAGTCACCGTAGCGCGCGAGAACTCGTTCGGCGGTGTTGACAGCGTTGATATCGACATTGAACTTACCGAAGTTTCGGCAAAACAATAAAAATTTCACAGCACCGGCACCGGTACCGCGTATGCGGTGCCGGTGCCTTTTTGAATGAATGTCAAAAATGCCTATAAATCGTCGAAAAACTCTTGTTTTTGTGTTGAAAATAACCTTTACTTGAAAATCAAAATGTGCTATAATAACAATGTATAGGTATAACCGATGAACGGAGGGAACGCAGTGAAATATCTTCTTTGCTATACCGAGATGTATGACAACGGCGGCAATACAAAGGTCGAGAGTGAGGATTTCGATGATTTCGCGGACGCAGTCATGCGCTATACACTGATGTGCGCGGGCAGGGATAATGTCGTGCTGGCGGAGACCGACGGCGGTACCATAATACGGCAGTTCTCCCGTGAACACGCGGACGAGGCGGGGGATATCCCCACAGTATTCATAAAGTAAGAAATTACTCCGCAAAAGCGGGTAATAATATATTTTCGCTTCACCCGATATACGGGGAGGCAGAAGGAGAAGAAAAATGGAAAACACTGAAAAGAAAGTCGGGGCGACCGCAGAGGCGGCTACGACGAGCGCAAAGGCAAACAAAAAGTATATCGCCACTATCGTGGGTCTGGGAGTAATGACGGCTGTCGTAGTAGTGCTCCAGCTCCTGTCCTCGGTGATACGCTTCGGTCCGTTCAGCATCACGCTGGCACTTACCCCTATAATCGTGGGCGGCGCTCTTTACGGTATATGGGGCGGCGGCTGGCTGGGGCTGGTCATGGGTCTTACGGTACTGCTCAGCGGTGACGCGACAGCATTCCTTGAGGTAAACGCTGTCGGAACGATACTTGTCGTGCTTATCAAAGGTGCCGCGGCAGGACTTGTCGCAAGTCTTGTCTATAAAGCTATCGAAAAGAAGAACGTGTATCCCGCGGTCATCTGTGCCGGCATTACCGCGCCGGTAGTGAATACCGGGATATTCTTCATCGGCTGTCTGATATTCTTCATGGATACTATCCGTGAATGGGCAGGGCAGAGCGATGCGATAGGCTTTATCTTTACCAGCATGATAGGCCTCAACTTCTTTGTGGAACTTGCCGTTAACATGGCGCTCGCCACCGTGACTGTCACAATAATCGGATACGCGAAGAAGATACTCAACAACAGATAACAAGCCCCGCAAATCTTAGCGCGAAGCATTAAAAGTTTTTTGAAAGGGGGTCTGGGGGAAAACTTTTTTTAAAAAAAGTTTTCCCCCAGTCTCGAGCGAAGCGACCAAAGCGCGTAAGCGCCGTCTCGAGCGAAGCGATTAAATGGAATATTTCCTGAATACCGCGCGGCAGCTGAGCGAATACAGAGCAGTGGCTGCCGCGGGCGGCACGGGAATGCCTGTCATGGTGACGGGGCTTTCCCATATACACAAGGCGCATTTTCTTGCGGCACTCTCCATGGAGGAGGGGTACAGGCTCCCGCTGATCGTTATATGCGATACGGAGGGAGAAGGCGCAAGGCTTTGTGCCGACATAAATACAATGACGGGTGAGGAAACGGCATTTGCCTACCCGGCTAAAGATATGATCCTCGGCGATGTTGACGCGGTCTCGCGTGAATACGAACATCGCCGTATCGGCATTTTATCGAGAATGGTCTCCGGACGCGCAAAGATAGTCTGTGCCACACCGGAGGCGGCTTCACAGATAACCATACCCCGCCGCATACTCAATAAGCGGACTCTCTCCGTAAAAGCAGGCGACAGCATATCGCTGCCGGAGATGACCGCCGCATTGGTCGAGGCGGGTTATTCGCGCTGCGATCAGATAGAGGGCGTGTCGCAGTTCTCCGTGAGAGGCGCGATACTCGATGTGTACCCGGTGAATTTCGGTATGCCGGTGCGTATCGAACTGTGGGGGGACGATGTGGACAGTGTTTCCGTGTTCTCGCTCGAAGATCAGCGCCGTATAGATACCATAAAGCAGGTGGATATAGCTCCCGCCCTCGAAACACTGTTCCTTGACACGGAACAGATAGCCGGGAAGCTGAAAGAGCTTCTTCCGAAAGTAAGAGGAAAAAAAGCTGCCGAAGTGAAGCAGCGCATACAGAACGACCTTGCAAACGCGGAAGCCGGAGCGGGCTGCGCCAATACCGACAGATACCTGCCGATATGCTATGACGAGGAAGAGACCCTGTTC
>CAMVGH010000070.1 GCA_947166945.1 uncultured Clostridia bacterium | reverse complement strand
GCTTGACGGCCTGCCAGCTCCCGCCGTTTCCGTGAACTCCCAGCGGCACGCTTCTCTCGTCGTAGGTGTGGCTCGGACGGACTATCGTTACCGGGAAACCGTCGTTCCTGTACCGCTCCATAAGGTATTCCTCACAGGCTTTCTTGTTGCGGGAATACTCCCAGTAGGGGTTTTCAAGGGGCGTCTCCTCGGTTATCACATACCCCTGCATCGGCTTTCTGTACGCCGACGCGGAGCTTATATAGATAAACTGCTTCGTCTTCCCCGCGAACAGCCGGAAGTCCCGTTCGAGCTGCGCAGGTACGAACCCGATGAATTCTCCCACGCAGTCGAACTCCATTCCAGCCAGCTTTTCCGATACGGTTTTCTCGTCATTGATATCGCACTGTATTATCTTCACATTCCCCGGCAGGTCATAATTTCTGCTGCCGCGGTTGAGCAGGTACAGTTCCTCTCCCCGCTCCGCCAGCTGCCGGGTTATCGCCATGCTGATAGTGCCTGTGCCGCCTATAAAAAGAATCTTCATACTTTCCTCCTTAAAGCGCCGCGTGAGCCGCGATCCTGTAAATTGCGGTCACATCGTTCCTGTCAAGCTCCATGAACCCTCCGAGTTTTCCGTCTCCTATACCGAGCTTTTCAACAAGCACCGGTATATCCTCTTCCTTTGCTCCGAGTTCCGCGAAATTTATCGGCATACCTATGCCGTGCAGGAATGAACGGAACCTGTGTATTCCCTCAAGCGCTGTGGCACCGGGATTTTCAAAATTCATCTGACAGCCGAACACCCGCACCGCCATCTGGCAGAATCTCATTACATCATGCTTATACACGTACTCCATCCATGCCGGCATCATCACCGCAAGTCCCGCGCCGTGCGCCACATCATACAGCCCCGAAAGCTCATGTTCAAGCCCGTGGCTGTTCCAGTCCTGCTGTCTGCCGACTCCGCAGATATTGTTGTGGGCGACCATACCTGCCCACATTATGTTCGCGCGCGCGTCATAGTTGTCCGGATCAGCAATTACGCGGGGGGCTTCCTTCACCATTGTGAGCAGTACCGCTTCACAGAGACGGTCGGTTATCTCGACTTCCTTTGTGTTGGTGAAGTACCGCTCGAATACGTGCGCCATGATGTCGGTAGCACCGCAGGCGGTCTGATATGCGGGAAGCGTCTGTGTGAGCGCGGGATCCATTATCGAGAACTTTGACCGCAGTATCTCATATCCTATACCGCGTTTGAGCATACCGTCCTCCTTGGTGATGACGCAGCTTCTCGAACCCTCACTGCCCGCCGCGGCGATCGTAAGCACTACCGCAAGCGGGAGCGCGTTTTTTACAGCGGCGCTTCCGGTGAAGAAATCCCAGAAATCGCCGTCGTAGCATACACCCGCCGCTATCGCTTTTGTCGAATCTATGACCGAGCCGCCGCCCACAGCGAGGATAAAATCGACCCCCTCGCTCCTGCACAGTTCTATGCCTTTATAAACCAGCGTATCACGGGGATTGGGCTTTACTCCGCCGAGTTCGCAGTATGAGAGTCCCGCTTCGTCAAGGGACTTCTTCACGGTATCTATAAGCCCCGACCGTACCGCGGAACCGCCGCCGTAATGTATCAGTACTTTACTTCCGCCGTACTTCTTCACATACTCGCCCGCTTCCGACGCGCGTCCTTTTCCGAACACAAATTCCGTAGGGCTGAAGAAATTGAAATTTTCCATTTTTATGTACCTCCATAACACGATCGATATTACTGAACATTTTATCATATTCAGGTCCGTTTTTCAATCACTATACATTAATTAAAGAGATTTTTTCTATTTTTAAAAATAATTTTCATATTGTGTCCCGCACAGAGCGTATAACCAATTACAGGCTCTCCGTCTGCTGTCCGGAGAGCCTGTCTTCCGCTATTCATAGTTTCTGCGGTAATCGCGTCTTACCACCCTGAATACAAACTCGCTGCCGGAGCTGCCCCACCTGTTGGAGCAAAGTCCGTACTCCGGATCGTCGCCGCCGGTATGCGGCATACGCTCATAGTATGCCTGTCCGTTATGCTCATATTCTATGCAGAATTCCTCGTCCTGCTCCATATCCGCGTCCGCGTAGAGCGCACCGTACCCTTCCCCGTGATACCGTATGCGGTACCATTCCGTTACCGGGTCGTCGTCCGGCATACCGGGTCCTTCCGCTCTTTCAATTTCCGCATGACATTCCGACGGCATCACAAGGCATACATTGTCCAGCACCGTGCGGTCGTAGGCAACGTGCTTCCAGCTGCCGTCATTATCCGTGTAATGCACCGCCGCGACGCTCCAGCCGCACTGTGCGGGCAGTTCCCGTATCAGTCCGTACGGGATCTCCGGCAGATCGCCGTCACGCATCTCCACAATACTGAAATGCGTGTCCGTACCGTACTCAGACGGGTCGAGGTTCTCTGCCGACGCGGGATCGAGCCCCTTTGCAAAGACGGTTATGATCTTATCCCTTTCCGATCTTTTAAGTTCCCCGGCACTGCGTATATCCTTCGGCAGAAGATGATTTCCGTAAGGATTTCCATAATCCGCGCGGACAGCGATCTCGTCACACTCCAGACAGCTCTCCGCGTATCCGCGTATTTCCGCGCATATTTCCTCCGCTTCGTAATTGTCGCAGATAAACTCCGGGTCGTCCTCCCGTATCGGGACCAGCACCGTGAATTCCCTGCCGCCGTGCTTCATCAGGACATGGGCGGACTGAGGAGCCTCCCACGTGAATTCCAGCCAGCTGTTCTCCGTAAGTATCACCCGTTCCGCGTCCGCGGTGAACCCGTATTTTTCCGTTACATATCTCTGCGCACGGTCGCGGGCGGTCATCTCGTATGATAACCCGCCTATGATACCGCAGCCCGCGGAGAATACCGTCACACACAGCACAAACAGCGCCGAAAAAATCTTTCTTCTCATTCTCCGCTCCCGTGTTATCATAAAAATGCGTTACCTCATTCAAAGATGCTCCGGAGGTCTGCTTTATATCATTTTCTTTTCTTTACCGCCCATATACCGCCGCCGATGATGACAGCGGCTGCGATCGCTGCGACCACCGCGACCACCGCGGGATCGCGCACTTCCCCTTCCGCGTCCGGAGGGGATATCTCAAGTTCCGGTATATCGTCTTCACCGGACACGGAGATCTCCGGTTCTTCGGAAACTTCGGCTGTGAGTGCGGAAACTTCCGTTCCGGCAGTCTGTTCCGCCGCGGCTTTCGTTCCGGCAGTCTGCACCGACGGAGCTTCCGTTTCTGAAGCGCTCACCGTCTCTTCGGATATCTCCTCCGGCGGCTCTGTCTGTGCGGCATTCTCCGCAGGGACTTCCCCCGTCACCGTCACAGTAGTTTCGGTGATATCGGGAAACCACAGCTCCCCGAACTCGTAACCGTTGTCCAGCACATAGCAGAAACTGTGTTCGGAGAGGGTGAACTTATAACTTCCGGGTACCGCGTCATCACGGACTTTCATCTGTGCGGTGAACGAAAGTCCGCCGCTCAGATCTATGACCCGGTCTATATTCGCCGCCGACAGCGCAAGGACGCCGTTCCCGCTGCCGGAGAGACCTCCCGGCAGTTCCGGCGACCAGTCCGTCACCGTGAACACCGTCTCGTCATAGTCTATCTTTACCGAAGCGGTATCGGCATTCTCCGCCGCAGGAACATTCACCGTCACTGTGAAGCTGTCGCCCGGTGCTGCGGTCTGTGTGTCCGCGGAGATGCCGTTCACACTTTCCGCTGATATGACCGGCGCGAGAGCAAAGGCTCCGCAGACCGCCGCTGTGAGGAATGAAGAAAAGACTCGTTTCATCTCGCTGCCCGCTTATAACACGACATCGAATACAGAGGGCAGTCCGGCTTTCGCCCTGAGTATCTGGGTCGCGTCCCTTGCATTCAGATCATCGTCTTTCAGTACGTTCGCGGCGGAGATCAGATAGTCGTCCACCGCTGCGCTTTCGTCATCGGTAAAGCAGTTTGTAAGCCCCACTTCATATCTGAGTATCTGTGTCGCATCGACCGGCTCGACCGAACCGCTGCCGTCCGAATCCCCCATGGGAACGATGACCGCGTCCGCTGTGGCAGGGGTCTCACCGACGGTGATATCATATTCGCGGGGGGCATATCCGGTCTTTGAAACACGAAGTGTGTATCTGCCGGACGGTACCTTCTCAAAGGAATAGTTCCCGTTTTCTGTCTCCCCCGCCGAGACGGTATTGCCGTCACTGTCAATGATCTCCACGGAGGCAGGGGTCTCATCGTCACTGCCCTTTGCCGTCACCTTGCCGCTTACTTCGGTGAGTGACTGCTCCGTTACGAAATATGCCCTGATCTCGGTATCGCCGGTCACGGTAACGGCCGAACCGTCCTCTGTCTTCTCACCGTTCACATACAGTCCCGACAGTATCTGTCCTTCCGGTATTTCCGCATTTATCACGATCCTGTCGCCCTTCATCATCTTTGACCCGTCGGCAAGCCGGGCGGTCCCTCTCGTGACGGTGACTTCATCGGGACAGGTAAGGGTATATGCGTCCTCGGAGTCAACAATTATCTCCATTTGCACGGCCACATCGGGATTGTACTTCAGAGAGAACGTGACATTTGTTCTGCCGGCAGTGAGGGGGGTGAAGGTCTGTGTCTTTGCGTCGTATTTCAGAAGCCCCGTGTCTTCGATACCGACCTTCACCCTGCTGTCCTCGGCATCCTCGGGAGTACTTTTGTACAGCACCTTTACCGTGTCGGAAAAGTCAGTCAGGATCGATCTTACACTGCGGTACGAACCGGTATCGGATCCGGTCTTTGAAAAAACATTCAGCGCGGTGGGTACGGTCACTGTAAAAGCATCGCCGCACTTTGCGCATCTCACGCTTGCGGTCCCGTTATCGACACTCAGTACCTGATGATCGTGTCCGGTGTGCTTTTCCACGGAACTTCCCACGGGGGTCTCGCCGAAATGTATCCTGTAGAACGTGGTCATGAAGTCCTCGTAGGTAAACCACACCACATCACCGTTGAGCATAACGGGGCGGCAGTCCGACAGTGCGCCCTCCATGCTGTATATCTCACCGTTATTTCCGTATTTGTCTATCGCGGTATAGTACACCTTGCCGTCATAAGTCCAGAGAAGCAGGAATGTTCCGTCACCGGTCTGTACGAACTGGGGCGTACCCGCGCCTTTCTCACCTTCCGCAAAGTCTGTTATCCGGTTTACCGTTGGCTCGGTGAACCGCATCTCTTCCGTACCGGAGGCAGGATCCGGTATGGAAAGTTCCTTTCCCACTGTGATGACACTGATATTGCGTGTGCCTTCATTGTCATAGGGGTCGAGGGAAACGCTGCTGACCGGTATTATACAGGTCTCGTCCGTGACTGCGAATCCGCCGACCGAAACTCCGGTTTTCTGATATGTTCCGGTGGTCGGAGGTATCTCATACGCGTTGATGCTGCATACCGCGTCGTATTCGTCCGTGAAAGTGCCTCCGGAGAAATTCTTTCTGTACCATACAAGCGGTATCCCGCGGGGATACGCGTCCCCCAGATCCACAGCAAGTAAGTGGTCCTCGTCCGCCGTTATGTACTGATCGAAGGAATGGCTGACATATCCGCGTTTCAGCGAACCTGTTCCGGTGAATTTGTCGGTGACTTCCATAGTCTCCATATTCACCTGGAAAGTCATATTTGCCTGATGATTGAGTCCGTCGTCCGATCTGTACATGGTATGGGCTGTCCTTACGGCTATATACTGCCCGTTGTCGGTAAAGTCCGCGGTCGTCCACGGCACTGTCGTGTTCTCTCCGTAAAGGGAGGCATGGGAAAGCTCGTTCCATTCACTGTCGTACTTTGTTAATCTGTACACTTCCGTACCGTCGTTTTCGTAAGGGTTCTCCTTGCCGGAAAGGATATAGTAGTTCCCGTCGCCGGCGGCATAGAAGCCTATGAACAGGGCGAGTTCCGATCTCATTTCCTTGTACCCCAGCAGCCCGAAGGAAGAGTCATAATATTCGATACCGAAAGCCCCGTCCTTTATATGCTGCACTCTCATGAGCTTACCGTCCGGGCATACCGTGAGGTATGAGCCTACGGTCGGTTTCGCCCACGAATCGTAATTCTGCGCGTTGATGTTACTGCCCTCGGAGATCCCGCAATAAAGATTGTCATATTCGACAGCGCCGCTCAGGAAATTCAGTCCGCTGTGTGAGTCAAGCACCGGCAGAGCCGCAGCCGCGGCGAGAAAAAGTGCTGTTATGCGCGCTCTCAGCTTTATGTTGTTCATGATCGTTCTTTCCTCCGTTATATCTCAGACTTTGCTCTTTTTCTGCGTTTTCTTGTCTTCCGCGCAAGCAGTACGCAGCCCGCAACGGCAGACGGTATGACCACCGCCGCGGCAACTCCGGTATGGGGATTGACGTTTCCGCTGCTGTCCTCCGGCTGCACTTCGGTGCCGGGGACTATGACAGGCTGTGTATTCGGGTTCGCCATATCAACGAACAGGTACGGCGAGAACGAATCCGCACGGAAATGTATCCTTGCGCTTCCGGTCGCGTTATCTGTCTCGCTGCCGATAAACTCAGGCTGTGAGTCTGCGGTATGGTAAACATTTATGAAATCCGCGGAACCGTCAAACACATCGGGAACGGGTATATCGAAGTCGATGTACCCTTCCGGGAGAGAATGGAGATACTCTCCCTTAGCTGTATCGTACACGCTGATATCGAAAGCGTAGTATGCGTGCCCGTCAAGTCCGAGCTCTCCGAGCGCCGCGAGCCCTGCTTTTTCCGCTTCGCCGGTATTGCTTATGATGACGATTATATCCCCGTCAAAGAACCTCTTCTTTGTGGTGATAAGCACTCTTCCGCCGGTTATCCCTTCAAGCTCCGATTCGAGGGATATCTGTATATCGGCTTTCGGAGCCGTATTTTCCCCGCCGTTCTCCGTGCTGTCGTCATTATTGTTTTCGCTGTTGTCTTCGCTGTTGTTTTCGCTGTTGTTTTCGCTGTTGTTTTCGCTGTTGTTTTCGCTGTTGTTTTCATCGCTGTCATCATCGGGATCCGCTGCGGTGCCGTCATCGTCGTCCGGGACCGTCTCTTCTTCCGTATCATCGGGGTCGGGGAGATCATCTCCGTCATCGGCTGCCGGATCGTCGTCCCCGGTATTTTCCTGTTCGGGCGATATGGTGATATCCGGATCGTCGCCCCCGTCAATGACCTCGTTCCCGCGGACGGGGTTCCGGTCCGCGGTACCGGCGGTATTTACCGTGCCGGTATTGTCCGTGACGACAGACCGGTACGGTACATAGCCGGACACAACATTTATCCCGGCGTTCCTTACTGCCGGAATCCACAGTTCCTGCCGTTCGTAGCCGTTGTTCTTCAGATATGAGAAGCTGCCTTCCGCAAGGCTGAAACTGTACGTCCCGACGGGTGCGGTGCTTTTTGCCCGGAACACCGCCATGAACGTGAGACCTCTGCCGAGATCTATCGACCTTCCGGTGGTGCCTGCCGTGAGACCGATATATCCGTAGCCCGAATAATCAGCTCCGCCGGTGATCACAGGCTCCCATGCAACAAGTTCAAATATGCTGCCGTCGTAATTCACGCGGATATTCCCCGAATCAGCCTTTTCGTTTATCACCGGAACATTCACATAAAGCGTGAATGTGCTTCCCTGATATGCCCCGGAACGTGAAAGGGATATACCGCCGCCTGTCACGGCAGGGTCGTTCACCTCCGTCTTACCGACTATCACCGCCGCGGACGTTGTCGTCGGCGTCCACAGCTCATAAGGCTTGTCCCTGTCCTGCGCCTTTACCGACAGGCTATACCCGGTAAGCCGGAATGTATATAGCTTTTCCGCCGCGCTGTCCTTTACCTTTACTTCCGCACGGAGGGTAAGCCCGCCGCTGAGATCTATGTCCGCGCGGCTGTTTTCAGCGCTGAGACCAAAATATCCGTTCCCCGTGTTATATGACGCACCCGGCACCGCCGGTCTCCACGACACAGCCGTGAACGCTCCGGGGTCGAACTCTGCCCTTATCAAAGCCGCGTCCGCTTTATATTCCGACGCGGGGACATCTATATAAACATAGAATGTGTCACCGGGCTTCTGATATGTCCCGGAAACTCTTATACCGCCGCCGCGCACTGTCGCCGGAACAGGATCCGGGTCGGGGTCGGGATCCGGGTCGGGGTCGGGATCCGGGTCCGGGTCGGGGTCCGGGTCGGGGTCGGGATCCGGGTCGGGATCGGGGTCCGGGTCGGGATCGGGGTCGGTACTTTTTACTACCTTTACCGAAGCGGAAGTCACCGCCGGTATCCACATCTCCTGCGGAGTATATCCGTCCTGCCGGTTGAATGTGAGAGTGTGTTTTACAAGGCGGAATGTATAATCATCAGCCGGAGCGTTATCCTTGACCTTTACCTCCGCCGTGAATGTAAACCCGCTGCCGGGATCTATCGCCTCGGTCTGGTTTGCCGCCGCAAGGCTGAAATATCCGGAGCCGCTGTTTGATGTGCCGCCGGCTATGCGCGGCGCCCACGAGGTCACTTCAAAGGCACTGCTGTCAAATTCCGCCCGTATCCCGGCGGTGTCCGCCGTGTGAGGTATCTCCGGCACGGTCACACAGACACGGAATGTGTCGCCGGGCTTGTAACTTGTCCCGGAGACGCTTATACCGCCGCCGCGCACCGGAGAAAACGCGGAAAGGTCTTCCACCGTAACGGAAGCGGAGAATACCTCCGGCATCCAGAGTTCCTGATATGTATAGCCGTTTCCCGCCGCGTAAGCGAGACTGTAGGTCTTTAATGTAAAATTACAGCTTCTGTCCGGCGCGTTGTCCCTGACTTTCATCTCGGCACGCAAAGCAAGCCCGCCGCTAAGATCTATCGCCGCGGAACTGTTGCCTGCCGCGAGACTGAAATATCCCGTGCCGCTGCCTGCCTGCGCACCTGTGACGGCGGGAGACCACGAGACTGTCTCGAACGCGTCCGGGCTGAACTCCACCCTTATTTCCGCAGTATCCGCGCTGTGGGGTATTTCCGGGACATTCACATACACATAGAACGTATCACCCGGCTGTACATAGGTGTCGGAAACGGAAATACCGCCGTCTGTGACGGGATATCCGGCATAAGGCGGGACATTGGAGCCTACCGTGACGTTCACCGATCTCACCGTGGGGACCCACAGTTCGTGGTATGTGCTGCCGTTATCATCTACCCATGAAAAGCTGCTCTTCGTGAGCGAGAAGGTATAAACGCCGCGTTCCGCGCTCTCTTTTACCCTCATCACCGCAGTAAGTACAAGACCGCCGCTGAGGTCTATCCTCGCGTCGGGATCACTGCCCGCCGTGGTGAAAAATCCCGCGCCGTGGTTATCAAGGCAGCCCGGCAGTCCTGTCACCCACGACACGACCTCGAATGCGTCCTCGTCAAACTCCGCACGCAGCGACACGGTGTCGGCATTTCTCTGTGCCGCCGGTATGTTAAGCGAGACGGTGAATATCTCGTTTGCGGAAACGCTCGTCCTTGACACGCCGATACCGCTGATCTCCGCCGCACCCGCCGGTACGGCAAGATCCGGCACGGTGAAGAACAGCAGCAATGAAAGTACCAGCCCCATTATCTTTATCCGTCCTGCCATTGCGCTCACCGCTCCTTTCCCGTTCCTCCGTCCGATGACGGGGATAATGCGGCAGTCATGCGCGCCGCAGTGCAATATACGTTCATCATTCTTTATCCTTCCGGTTCATTCTGTCGGGATCTTTCTGCGTTTTCTGTGTTTTATCTGCTTTCCGGCGAGGAACACACACCCCGCGAGCGCGGCAGGGATCGTTACCGCCGCTGCCGCCCCGGTATCGGGATTGAGCGGCTTTCCCGCGGGCGCGGGAGCCTCTTTGCCGGTGACTGTCATATTTCTTTCTGCCGGCACCGTCACCGGAGTGACTGTATCCACGATCATGTACCGGGAAAAATGATCTGTCCTGAACGTCATCACATTCACGCCGTTCTCCGACGATAAGGCGCTTGCGGTGTACCGCGGATATCCGTCGGAAACGCGGTACAGTACCAGCCCGGACGTATCGGTGAATTTAAGCGGTACGGGGATCGTGAATTCTATATACCCGTCCGGCAGACTGTTTATTGTCCGTCCCGAAGCCATATCGGTGACGCTTATACCGAATGCGTATGACCCGCGTCCCGATGATCCGAGAGCCGCCGCCGCGCTTTCCGCGTCATTTTCCGCCTCCGCGGAATTGAAAAGCGCGATCTGCGTATCTCCGGAGAAGAAATCCCGCTTGGTAGATGTATGTATCTGTCCTCCGGGAAGTCCGTCCAGCTCAGCCGTAAGGAAGATGTTCACCGCCGCGTCCGCCGGAGCCTGTCCGCTCACCGGGAGCGCGTCAGGGACCGCTTCGTTATCCGCGGCCGTTTCCTGCGGAGGCTCGGCAGCTTCAACGTATCGGTACGGCTCCTCAATTTCCTCGTCAACGATCACCTGCTCCTCGCCGGGCATGACCGTTCCTTCGTCCGGCGGGTCATCGGAAAGCGTCCTGTCCGCTGAAAGGAGCGGTTTTTCCGGCACCGGCGCGGCAGTATTGTCCGCAGTTGTCCGCGGCTGTGCGGTATCATTATCCCGCAAAGTCCGTGCCTGCGCGTAGCTTCCCGCGACGCGAACCTCCGCTTCGGTGACTGTCGGCTCCCATAGCTGCTCGTAATCCCTGCCGTTGTCTTTTACGTATGTGATACTGTGTTCTGTGAGCTTTATACTGTAATTTCCGGCGGGAGCGTTTTCTTTCACGGACATCTCCGCTTTCATCACCAGTCCGCCGCTGAGATCAATGACCCTTGCCGCGTTTGCGGAGGTAAGCACAAAGAAGTCTTCCCCGGAATTGCGGACAGAGTTTTCGAGTACGGGCTCCCACGATATTACCTCGAACACTTCGGGGGCGAACTGCGCCTTTACCGACAGTGTATCGGCATTCTCCGACGGAGGGACTGTTACAGTGACCGTGAAGCCGCTGCCGGGGGCGGGGTCACTGTCGGAGACGCTTATCCCGTTTGCCGCGGCGTCCGCTCCGGCTCTCAGGAGCAATGCCCCGGCGGCGGCGAACACCGCCGATATCAAAGATCTGTATATCCTGTTCATAAAAAACCGCCTCAGACATGACGGGACAGGCACACCTGCCCATAATATTTTATTATAGTATAACACTTTTTACTTTTTCTGTCAACAATTATCACATATATTTACCGCAAAAAAGGACCGTACAGCGCAGTACGGTCCTCTGATCCTATCGCCGGTAATAACTTACGATATCCAGCCTCTTCTCGAATTCCTCCACAGGCAGCGGTCTGTCGAAGTAGTAGCCCTGCGCCATCTCGCAGCCGTTCTCACGGAGTATGTCGAGGTGTTCCTTTGTCTCGACGCCTTCGGTCACACATTCAAGCCCTATCTCCTTTGACATGCTCACGATATTCCGGAAGATTATGTCGCTCACCCGGTCGGAAGCGGACGAGTCGAGCGGCAGGAAGCTCTTGTCGAGCTTCAGCACGTTCCACGGCAGTCCCCTTATCAGGTTCACCGAGGAATAGCCCACTCCGAAATCGTCGATAGCCGTGTATATCCCGGCTTCACTTATGCCTTCCACTACCCGCTTCAGATCTTTGAAGCCCACATCGGTGGTAGTCTCGGTAAGCTCTATCTCGATCAGCTCATGCGGCACCGAATGAGAGTCGATGATACCCAGTATGGTCTTCAGCATATCCGGGTCGGTGAAATGCCGTCTGGACATATTCACCGATATCCTTACCACTTTCCTGCCCTCGTCCAGCCATCTGCGGATATCTTCGCACACAAGTCCGAGCATATAGTAGTCAAGTCTGCATATATCGTTGTTCTGTTCAAGCACGGGTATGAATTCAATGGGCGGTACGACTTTGCCGCCGCGTATCCAGCGGCAGAGCGCCTCCGCGCCGCCAAGCTCACCGGTCGCAACGTTGACCTTCGGCTGATAGTACACATGAAACTCCCGGTTCAGGAGAGCGTCCGGGAACATCTGCTGTATCATCTTTGCGTTCTCCCTGCGCTGTGCCAGCGTCTCGTCATAGAATACGATCCTGCCCTCCGTACCGGTCTGCGCAGCGCGGGAAGCGTTCAAGATCTTTTCCATGATATCCCCGATGTTTTCTATCCTGAAATCCCGCGGGATCCGGTAAATGCCCGCACTCGAACGCACGGTCACTTCCCCTCCGCCGTTCAGGGTATAGGGGACTTTCACCTTGTACAGATATCCGAGGGCATCTTCAAGGTTTTCCGCAGCACAGACCGCCACGAAATTGTCACCGCCCAGACGGAAAAGCTGTCCGCCGCTGCCAAGAAGTCCTGCAAGTCCGTCGTAATGAGCGCGCATTACTTCGTCGGCGCACTCTCTGCCGACCTGCTGATTGATAAGGCTGAAATGCCGCAGATTGTAATGTATTGCCGCCATTCCCGCGAGGGAACCGTCCCTGCCCTTTTTCATCAGCGCGGATTCAAGGCTCCTGATATTCAGGTATCCCGCGTCATCGCGGTATGCCAGCTCCGCCACGATATCGCGAAGGCGGTTGCGACTCACGTAGCTCACCGTTGTGCGCATGACAAGATCGACCCGCTCAAATTCCGTGTCGGTGAGCGGCGGCTCGCTCTCTTCCATATACACCTTCATCTCCGCGATAGACATTACGCTGGTCACTACCCGCACCTTATGAATGAGGATACCCTCTTTCCCGGTGTCATAGCAGCACAAAGTCTCACCCAGTCCGAGTTCTTCCTCCCTCGGATTGCGGTACAGCCTTGTCACGCCTTTTGAAAGGCGCAGCATGGAGGATATCCTGATGAGCAGATTCTCTATGCCCGCTATATCGGCAGGCTTGTTCATATCGGTCATTTTTGACACGAGCTGTCCGAACAGCTCATAAAACCGCATATCCTTTTCCGTCACAAATAATACACCCCGATCATCTTTTCTGTCCGTCAACATATTTATAGATATTTTAATTATATCACGTTCATCCGAAAATTTCAAGCATATCCGGATTTTCTGTGCAATACGACGGAAATATTTGTGCCGTTATACAGTCAATATTACATTCTGTAACTATTTCACACGATATTGTAACCGTTTCGTAAACGGAATGTAACCGTTCCGTTATTGAAATTGCCGGGGAAATATGTTATAATCTGAATATAAGAAAATGCAACCTTTTCACACTCTGCGAAGTGTTAATAATAGGACAGGCAAAAACGGGAAAGGACACAATTATGAAAAAACGACTTATTTCAGGATTACTTGTCACTTCTTTGATAGTTTCCGCAGCGTCATGCTCCTCCGGCGGCTCTTCCGGAGCATCTGCCGGAACACCTTACGGCACGGCTGCCGACAACGGCGGAGCGGCAGAAGCGGCTTCCCCCGCGGAAACCGCGGGAGCTTACAAAGACAGCACGCCCGTCACCACGGCAATGTACGATGATTCCTACGACGCGGGAGAATACGAGTGGGCTGAGGACTATTCGATCGAGGACTCATATACCGACGAAAAGCGCTCCGACCAGACAAGGGCGGGGCTGCTCACCGGCGGGGAATGGCGCGACAACACCAACTATATCTACTGGAAGAACCTCTTCCCGCAGCGGGAGGAATGGAAGGAGATCTCGGAGACATGGGATCTCGATACCCTCGACCGCGTGATAATCCGCGTGAGTGAGGCAGGCGGCACTCCTGCCTGCGGTCTCACCGTAAAGCTCGCTTCCGGCAATACCCTGCTCTGGGAAGCCGTGACCGACAGCAGAGGTGAAGCGTTCCTGTTTTCGGGGATAAAGAACACCGGACACCCCGTCCCCGACACCGTCATTGTAGAAACGGCGGACGGAAAAGCCGTCACCACCGCCATAACTCCGGAGGTGACAGGCTCGGATACCGCCTTTGAGGTTGTAATGCCCGAACCGGCGCCCATGCGCACACAGCTCGACCTGATGTTCATGATAGACACCACCGGTTCAATGGGCGACGAGCTGAAATATTTGCAGAAAGAGCTTTCAAGCGTCATCGACAGGGTCGTGAACGAGACCGGCGTCGATACCATGCTCAGTGTGAATTTCTACCGCGACGCGGGCGACGATTACGTGGTGCGGGATTTCGGCTTCACAAAGAATATAAGCATAGCGATCGAACACCTCGAAGATCAGCGCGCAAGCGGCGGCGGTGACTATCCGGAAGCCGTAACAAAAGCGCTCACCAACGGCATCGCGGGACACGAATGGAGATCCGGCAGCGAGAAGCTCATGTTCCTCGTGCTTGACGCTCCGCCGCACGAAACCGACAAGGGCGAGCTTGAGAATATAATCCGCACCGCCGCGCAGAAAGGTATCCGCATTATCCCCGTAGCTTCCAGCGGCGTGGATACGCAGACAGAGTTCCTGTGCCGCACATTTGCGATAGCTACCGGCGGCACATACACATTCCTCACCGACGACAGCGGCATAGGCAATTCCCACCTTGAGCCGACCATCGGTTCATATACCGTTGAAAAGCTGAACGATATGCTCGTTCGCATCATTGCCGACTACTTCTCGCAGGAGCCGCGCAGCTACAACACCCAGAAGCCCGCACAGAAGCAGGATCCCGGACTTTCGTCGGGGCTGAATGTCGGCTATCCCGCCGGAGTATATTACAGCAGTGATTATTACGAGGGCGAGGGCAAGTACACAAGCGGGCTCATAACAAGCAAAGAGGAGCTTGACAGGTTCACGGAGACATACGGCGCGGAGGAGTTCGTTTCGGATATTCAGGCTTCCGACTTTGAGTACAAGATCATCGCGTACAAGGTGGAGCTTCTCACCTCCGGCAGCATAACCGTCGATACATCAAAGGGCGTTTATGTGAACATCGAGGACGGAAAGCCGGTATTCTCATACACTCTCAACAGACCGGAAGTCTTTACCGATGATATAAAGACGCTGTTTCTCATGGCATACCTGCCCCGCACCGCACTCACAGGCGAGGACGAGCCGCCCGCCGTCACCACGGTCGGAACTGCCGGTGACGATGAGTGGCTGGAGCGCATGGAGACCGTTGACAACGATATTCAGACTTTTATGGAGAATACCTCCGATATGCCCTTTGAGGCAAGGGTGGCAGAGGCGAAGCAGCTGCTTTACGACCTTGCGGAGCGCGGACTTATCGTGAGGGAGTCCATTTATTGGGACGGAGACGATATGTACACTTTTGAATACGATCTCGGCGGCGGTGAGACCGCGCACGGCGGCATCAAGCTCAAGCCGTTTGATCCTATGCTCAACTGAATATGAACACTTCCCCGCAGGCGCGTATCTGCGGGGATTTTTCAATTGTCCGCAAAATTTACTTGTTTTTTTTGGAAAAGTGTGGTATAATATTTAGGTATATTTTTTGGATACAAGGTGATGAAATGGCTAAGAAAAATTATGATGATAACAGTATTACCGCGCTCAAAGG
>CAMVGH010000069.1 GCA_947166945.1 uncultured Clostridia bacterium | reverse complement strand
GTAGGTCTTCGCGAACTGTTCATAAACAGGCGGGACAAGGTTGGAAGTATTCTTTTCCTTTGTTGTATAACCGGATATGATACCGTGACCGCTGTATGCAACCATGCTGTAGTCAGCGTCAAGGGCAGCTGCCGTCTTGAATGCGTAGGATTTTGTGGCGTCTTCCGTTTCGGTTGAGAAATGGTGTTCTTTGACTTCATCATCAACGCCGTATGCACAGGTTATAGAGTCACCGATAAATTCAATTTTCAGATCTTTTGCGGGAGTTGCCTGAACATTTCCTTCTCCGACTACCGTGATACCTGTTATACCAAACGCGGAATTGGCGGATTCGGAAAGCTTGAGGATCTTTACGGTAGCCTCTTTTTCGGTCTCATAATCGAAAATGTCATAAGTCTTTTCGGAGGAGTCGATCATTTCGTCAAGGACTTTCTCACCGTCAACATAGACAGCGAACCTTGCTCTCGAATCAGCAGCTCCGAGGGCGGCACCGTCACCTTTAATGTCAACGGAGGCATGAGTTCCTTTGCAGGTGAATTCGATACCGCTTGCGGACTGCGCAAGCCACAGAGTATCGTTTTCGTTCAAGGTCCTGCCGATGATCTTAACGTTTGTGCTGTCGGGAACAAATGTTATTTCAGCAGGTTCCGGAGCAGCTGTCGTAGTGGTGACTTCCTCGGCTGCGGCAGTGGTTGAAACTGTGCTGTTATCACTGCCTGAGGCGGGGGTGCTGTTGGTCCCGGAACATGATGCCGCCGATACAGTCATTACAGCAGCGCAGAGAAGTGCGAGAGTTCGTTTGAATGTAAGTTGTTTCATAGTATCACCTTTCATCAAAAAATTATCAGATATTGTCTATTCTTTGTCCGGCATAGTATTCAGGAGGTGCAACGAACCCGCAGCGTTCCTCAATGATACGGAACGGGGTAAGGTCTTCCCTCATATTGTGTACACCATGCGGAAAAATGAAGTCATAAGTGTATGTGTTATCTGTACAGGTCACTGTTACCCGGAATCCATATTTCCTTGTGAGCCTGAGAAGATCGGTATATTCAACACCCAATACTGTGTTAAAAAATATATCGGCCCGGTAGTTTTCCCTGGGGCATACGATCAGCATCTTTTCGTCATCGACAGTGTAATTGTAGAAGGCTCCCGATAAGAACACCCTGATGCCGCCGATAAGTATAAACGGAGATAAAAGGGGAACGATCCATTTTGATATCCCGAATACCAGATACGCAAGCGAAGGCGGCTTTGAAATGATCGCCATAGTAATGACGAAAAGATTGACAAGGATTATACCGGCAACAAAAGCCAGTATATAAACCGACTCTTTTTTGAACCGACAGCGAAAAATTCCCTTCTTTTTGTATTCAAACCGGTCATCTACAGGAGTAAAGCTTGTATAGCTGCCAGCTGTTTTCAAATCCTTCCGCCTCCTGATCTCAGTAAATTCTTTTCGTTCAGCATTTCGATCCTTTTTTCTATGATGTGGAAAGGAGTATTTTCATGTCCGCGTGCCCGTATGCTCTTGTTATATATATATTCCAAAGTTATTGTTCCAAGCGAATGAGTAGTAATACTTACAATAAATCCCCGGTCTATCATACCGAACAGAATAAGCTGGTCATAAGTGATGGAGACAACATCATAATAATGTATATCCGTCTTTTTCACTCCTGCTTTTTCAGAATAAAAACTGAACATATTGCTGTCAGCGGTATAATGATATTCGATACCGTTCATTATTGCCTTTATCATAAAGACTGTAATCAGGACCAGCGCAAGAGTGATAAATGCAAAGGCGATCGCGAAAAAGAACGCATGGTCAGTCTTTTCGTGCATATAAAAGACAAATTTGAATTGCTGTCCCATAAGTTCGTATATTATAAGCCAGACAACAATAGCCAGAACAATAACCGCTGCTATCAGGATACCTTCCGTTGAGCGTGCACATTGAAATCTGCCCTGTGTATGGAATGAAAATCTGTCTTCAATCGGAGTTCTGCTGTTAAACGGTCTGATCTCCCTGTTCTCCATACACAGAGTTCCTCCTCACTATTCAGATAAAACAGTTCTTATATGGAGTTCTTCAAGCTGTTTTTCATCTACTGATGCCGGACAGTCGCTCATAAGCTCACTTGCGTCTTTGATCTTCGGGAAGGCAAGTACATCACGCAGGCTGTCAGCACCGCAGATCAGCATTGCGAGACGATCCAGACCGATACCCATACCACCGTGAGGCGGGGCTGCATATTTATAAGCATCAACAAGAAATCCGAACTTAGCCTGTATTTCTTCTTCTGTAAGCCCGAGAAGTTCAAACATTTTCTGCTGGAGTTCAGGATCGTTAATACGTATAGAACCGCTGCAAAGTTCAACACCGTTAAGAACAAGATCATAGCATTTAGCGAAAACTTTCTCCGGATTTTCTTCCAGATGAGGTATGCATTCGTCAAGCGGCATTGTAAACGGATGATGCATTGCATCCCAATGGTTTGTCTCTTCGTTGTACTCAAAGAACGGGAATTCTGTGATCCAGAGATAATTCCAGCCTTCGGGTATAATATCAAGCTGTTTAGCCACGGTAAGACGAAGTGCGCCAAGTACAGGAAGGGTAACTTTGCTCTTGTCGGCAACGATAAGTGCTACATCCCCCTTTTCGCAGCCAAGAGTTTTCAGGATCGACTGCATTTCATCATCAGACATGAATTTAGCAAATGAGCAGTTAGGTACGTCATCTACCCATCTGATATACGCAAGACCTTTTGCTCCGATCCCTCTGGCTGTCTCGGTAAGCTTGTCTATTTCTTTTCTTGTAAGAGTAGAAGCCGCATTCTTTGCAACAATACCGCGAACAGAACCGCCGTTTTCAATTGCGGAAGTAAATACTCCGAATCCGCAGTTCTTTACAATATCGGAAATATCGGTTATTTCCATGCCAAAGCGGGTATCAGGCTTATCAGAACCATATCTGTTCATTGCATCATTATAACTCAGTCGGGGAAGCGGGGTAGGAATATCAATATCAAGGGTTTCTTTCATGAGCCGTTTGATAAAACCTTCGGCTATAAGCAGAATATCATCAACATCCACAAACGACATCTCAAGGTCGATCTGAGTAAACTCAGGCTGTCTGTCTGCACGGAGATCTTCATCACGGAAGCATCTTGCAAGCTGAATATATCTGTCAAATCCGGCTATCATTAGAAGCTGCTTGTAGATCTGTGGAGACTGCGGAAGTGCGTAAAACTTTCCTTCGTGAATTCTTGAAGGAACGAGATAGTCTCTGGCGCCTTCAGGAGTGGATTTTATCATCATAGGGGTCTCAATCTCCAGGAAATCGTTTTCATAGAAATAATCCCGAGCGATCTTTGCGATCTTATGACGCATTATAATATTGTCCTGAAGTTTCTTGCGGCGAAGATCAAGATAACGATACTTAAGCCTCAGCTCATCGTTAACCTTTGTATCATTTGTGATCTCGAACGGAGGAGTCTGAGCTTTGGATAGAATACGCAGATCGGAGACAAGTATTTCAACATCTCCGGTCTTTATCTCAGCATTGACACTCTCACGTTTACGCAATAAACCTTTGGCCATGAGAACATATTCGCTGCGAACAGTTTTGGCTTTTTCAAATACAGCTTTATCCGTCGTATCATCGAATACAAGCTGGACGATCCCGGTACGGTCACGCAGGTCAATAAAGATAAGACCGCCTTTGTCGCGCACACGCTGTGTGAATCCTCCGACGGTTACTTCTTTTCCGACGCCTTCAACTTCGCCGCAGTAATGAGTCCTCGAAAGACCTTTCATTATATCTGCCATTGTTTTTTTCCTTCCTTTTGCAGTTTTTAATGTAATTATAGCACAAATGAACAGAAATTTCAATAGTTTGATATAATTTGTGGTTTATGTCTTCCCTATATTTCGTAAAATTTTTATTTTACGCAATTGCTGTATTCAGAATATTCCGTCGTACTTATCTATTCGCCGCCCCTCGGAAGATTAAGAACCAATTGATTATATCACAAATTTGAAAGGAAGCCAATACCTTGAATAAAAAAGATCATTTACGCTTGAAAAATAGATCTCCATAAATCGCTCTCATACGATTAAACTGAAAATCAAGAAATAGCCCGTCGTTACTCATTTTCTCTATTTCTTCAGGAAAAACTAATCTGAACGAAACAGTTTCATTATCCTGAAGAACAATATCGGCTGAATTGAAATCACCATTATAGATATAAAAATTGTGAATGCAGCCTGAACGCTCGCGGATTATCTGTCCCATGTATTTCAATTCTGATATATCTGCTTTCAGACCTGTCTCTTCGTATAATTCACGTATAGCGCCGTGTATAGGATCTTCGCCTTCGAGTACTGAGCCTCCGGTGATTTCCCACAGATTACCGTATGTCTTATCCGGATGCCGTTTTGTTATCAGTATCTTGCCATCTTTATTAATTGATAAAATATTAACAACAAAATGAAATTCACCTTGTTCCGGAATTGTATCTCCATTACGTTCTAATGTTTTCCCGAGCGGGTTCTGATCTCTGTCGTATAGATCCCAGAATTCAGCCATCTTGTTTTCCTTCTATTTTATAAAATATTTCCTGATAAATGAAAGTACGGTATTCCAGTATAATTCTGGTTCTACGGAAACTGCCTCTGTATGTTTTGCATTTCTGACAGTTAATATTTGCTTGTCGTTTCTCGGACACGCGTTATATAATACGGAATGCATTCTGTACGGAACAAAATCGTCCTCATCGCCGTGAATAAACAGAATCGGGACTCTGGCATCACTTACAGATCTGGTGCAGTCGGCATCTTTCAATATATTCCATCGTTTTTGTATCCTTGTGAGTATGCTGCATATCCAGAGCATAGGATATGGCGGTAAGTGTACTATTTTGGCTATAGAATACTCGAATTGTTCTCGTACCGAGGAATATCCGCAGTCCTCAATGATACATTTCACTGTTTCGGGCATTTTTTCGGAAGAAGCCAGCATTACGGTGGCAGCCCCCATTGAAACTCCTAAAAAAGCAATATTCTTTGCGTTATATTCCCGGGTAAGTTTTTCTGCCCAATCTATGACATCAAATTTTTCGAGATGTCCCATGGTTGTCTCGTTATCTCCGCTCAGTCCGCAGCCTCTCTGATCGATCGAAAGAATACTGTATCCTTCGGAATAAAGCTTTCTTGCGTATGTTGTCATGTGTGTTCCGTCCGCATCATATCCGTGTACAAGAATCACCCAGTCATCCGAATTATTATCAAACATCAGTGCGTGGAGACAGTAATTGTCCCGCGAGATAAGGTAAACATCGTTATGTTCGTGTGTATCAAGCCAATTACGGTTCTCATCGGAGAGCTTTCCGCAGAATCCTTTTCCATTTCCGGTTTTAAGATATTTTTTATACATCATTGCAGCGGAAAATGTTGCTGCGGCCGCTATAAAAGCGATGATTCCAAGAATTTTTTTCAGAGCGAACACCTGCCTTTTTTGATATAATATTATACCATTATATCATAGCATTTGTCAACCCTCAGTGCTCATAAACAGGCTGTCTTACTGCTATATCTCCGCGAAGATCTATATGTGCTTTCAAAGTTGCGCCATTGTCGGTTATTTCATACGTCTTTTGGGTATTGAGTATCTCATAGTTTTTCAGGAAATTGAACATATACATTTCAAGCCTGTTTTCAAGTATTTTTCGCACATCATCTTCCTTCCTTGTAACTGTGATCTCTTTATATCGGGTATAAGTTTCTGTTTTTATTTTTAACGGCAGCTCTATGCCCCATAAAGTGCATTGCTCCGTTTGTTCGGTGCATATTGTGTTTGTTATATCCGCATCATTGCCGTCAAGAGGAAAAACCATTCCCAGCAGCATGACCTGCTTATGACTGAAAGTTTCATCTGTCGGTACTTTTTCTGTGCTTGTATAATCAAGTGAAAAATCCACATCTTCGCTGAAGTCCGCAATTATCTGTCCGTCCGAATGAACAAGGATCGTACTTGTTTCGGAGCTTACAGCTCCGCTTACGATCCCACTTCCCTTTGCACCTCCGCTTCCTTTTTCATACAGCATTTTCCCGGAGGAAACATCATAATCAACAATTATGCCGGTTCTGCCTGCCACAAGATTACAAGGGGTTTTGAAATCCGAATCGGCTTCCGTTGTACTGTTACTCTCACTGAGATATACATCTGCCCTGCTTCCGTTTATTTCAATGTTTATCCAATTGATCTTATCATTTGTAAGCATAATAAGTCTCTCTGTTTCAAGAGCGTTTGCGTTATCTGCCAGAGTACCGGCAGTAATATTATAGCTGTCAAGCAATTCAAGAATATAGTCATCACTAAGCTCATGATTGTTATGAATAACTATGTTCCAGATATAGAGCCTCAGAATATTGACCATGACCGCAGAAATCAGCACGCCTGCAATAAGCCCGGGCCGACCGGGAATATGTCTTAATTTAAAATAAAGTCCGTATCTGCCCGTTATTCTGGTTCTTACGCCGTATTTTTTTGAGAGCCTTGCTATTTCCGGATATTTCCATACATCAGTCCGGGCGTAGATAATACCGTCTTCGGTACTTATTTCTTTAAGCCTGATCTTTCTTGAAAGAAGATCGCTGATGAATTCTTCACAATATGCACCGATCATACTGAAAGTTACAGTCCCACCCACTTTGTTCATTCCTTTCCCTTATTATCAAATCCTATAGAGTGAAGCTTTCCGCTTATTATTGCTCCTCTGTCACTGAAATTCCTCATTTTAAGATCCAGTCCGTTTATAGTAACAGTTCCAAAAGATAAACGCAGGGTTATAGTATTTTCGTCAAACAGAACAACTTCCTTGCATTCTTCGATTATAACCGCATTGTCATCTTTTATCTGGATCATGGAGTGATGTATAACAGATTCCGATAATTTTTCAAATTTGGACGAAATATTGTATATGTTCATTTTATCACCTTCCCGTAAATATATATGTAACAAGTCCTGATTTAATACTTGTACATAATTTCGGGATAATTTTTGTTTTACGCATATCCGGAGGAGAAATGAAAATCAATGATAAAATGAAAGCGGTCATAAAATCAATATTTCTGACAGCGGCAGTACTTCTCATAGTAATATACCCGTCCGAAGCAGCCGAAAGCACAGTAAAAAGTATAAATGTCTGTATCAATTCGATCTTTCCTTCTATGTTCGCTTTTATGGTGCTTTCCGAATATATTCAGAATTCGGGCCTGTACAGGATAATATTCCGCCCTGCCCTGTTTGTATTTAAAAAGATAATTAAAGCAGATGACAGCATCGTATCTGTGTTTCTGTTAAGTTTGTTCGGAGGATATCCGGTAGGACTTAAACTATTGTGCGGTAATATTTCGCAAAACAAAAATTCTCCCGCAATTATATCCATATCCGAGAATTCCGCCGCTTTCTGCTACTGTATTTCCCCTACATTTGCACTTATAATGCTTGGCAGCGGAGTGCTTGGAAATACCGCTGCCGGTGCTGTGATATATATTTCTGATGTGCTTGCCTGTCTCACTATGGCTGTAATTGTTTCTCATATATCTGATCCCGGCGTACATAGTTCTGAACTTACTGCGACAGGCTCCGGTCTTATCGACGCAATAAATTCCGCTTCACGATCTCTGTTTCTTATATGTACAGTAATTATTTCATTCAATGTTGTAATTTCCTGTCTTACCGCTTTTATCACAGAGTTCGGTACAGAGGTTTCTCCTATGATATCAGGTATTTTTGAAATAAGCAATCTTCTGAAACTTCGTTCTGTCCCCCTTAGTCTTGTACCGGTTATTTCTGCCATAGCTTCTACAGGCGGACTGTGTGTAATACTACAATGTCTTGCTATTGTAAAAGGATCATTCTCCGTAAAAAAATTCCTGCTGGCACGTATTCCCTGCGCGCTGCTCAGCGGTATATATACATATATTATCCTGAGATTTACCGATATTTCGGTAGAAACTTCGTCATTATCTGCCAATTATACCTATTCTTTCAGCGCGGATAAGATAATAGTGCTCGTATTGATAGCAATGTGCATAATAATTTTTTACAAAACCGACAAAAATTCAAAAAAGGTATAGCTTTTTTTAATTAAATATGCTATAATATATCAGAAAGTAAACAGAAGACCAAAGGAGGTTCTCACGATGGCAAAAAAGAAACTTTTTGGCAATAACATAAAGCCTGCGTGTAAATATTGTCTTCTCTGCACGCCCAGCGACGGCGATAAATATTCGTGCAGTAAATTCGGCGATGTGAAGGCTTACGACGCCTGTAAGAAATTTTCTTACAATCCTCTTATGCGTATCCCTAAGAAAGAAGTTCTTCTCGCTAACTCCGATGTGAATAAGATCGCATTCTGACATAATTACATAGGCAAAAAAGGTCCTTCCTTTCACGGAAGGACCTTTTTATCTGTCATATTGCCGTTGCTTTTCTCATAAGATTGACAGGATAGATCATAGCAAAAGAAAGGAACGGATAAACAATGAACAGGTATTTACCGGAAGGTGAACTTGCAAGATGCCCTGCAAGTATGTCCGAAGCGGAAGAATATATAAAAAAGGGAATGTTGGCAGAAGCATTATGTGTATTATGTACCGGAGATCATGATCTGTATGCCGACCTTGGATTCTTAAAAGGAAGAATTCCCCGCTGTGAAGGAGCTATCGGCATAGAAGACGGTTCAACCCGCGATATTGCACTGATATCCCGGGTAAATAAGCCTGTTGTGTTCAGGATACTTGGATTTGAGACAGATGTAAGAGGTGACCTCGTTGCTGTTCTGTCAAGAAAACTTGCTCAGGAAGAATGTATGGAAAACTATATCCGCAGGTTAAAATGCGGTGATATCATAGATGCCAGAGTCACTCACATGGAGCAGTTCGGCGCATTTGTCGATATCGGCTGTGGTATCTCGTCTCTTATACCCATAGATCTTATATCTGTATCACGGATATCGCACCCTTCTGACAGACTTTATATAGGACAGAATATAAAAGCTGTAGTAAAAAGTATCGAAAAAGGTAAAATTACTCTTTCACACAAGGAATTGCTCGGAACGTGGCAGCAGAACGCCGATAATTTCAGCATCGGTGAAACTGTTACAGGGGTCGTGCGATCTATCGAAAGCTATGGGATATTTGTAGAGTTAAAGCCTAATCTTGCGGGACTTGCTGAACTCAAGCCCGACATTACCGTCGGAAGCAAGGTCAGTGTTTACATAAAAGCAATTATTCCAGAGAAGATGAAGATCAAACTGATAATAGTCGATAAATTTGAATATAAGCAAAAAGAAAGGCCGCCCGAGCCGGATTATTATATCACATCGGGCAGTCTTAAAAGCTGGAAATATTCTGTTGAGGGCTCCGATAAACAGATAATCACTGTGTTTGACGGTCAATGATCCCCTTTTATCTTTTTGCGGTATTCGTATGCGGCTTGTTCAAACTTATTGTCACCGAATTTATAGTAAACTCTGTCCTTTATTTCATCAGGCAGATACTGCTGTTCAACATAGTGATTTGGATAATCGTGCGGATAAAGATAATGCTGTCCTTTTATTGCAGCGCCTTCCCCATCGTAATGGACATTCTGTAAATGTCTCGGGAAGTCACCGGTGTTTCCTTTCTCAACATCACGAAGAGCATCATTTATAGCATTATATGCACTGTTTGACTTCGGAGCCGTTGCAAGGAGGACGACAGCATCCGCCAAAGGTATCCGTGCTTCGGGAAATCCAAGCTGTAAGGCGCTGTCAACACAGGCTTTGACGATCGGTATAGCGTTCGGATACGCAAGTCCGATGTCTTCGCAGGCTATGACAAGCAGCCGTCGGCAGATAGATGCCATATCTCCGGCGGCTATCAGTCTTGCAAGATAATGTAGCGCTGCGTTTTCATCAGATCCGCGTATGGATTTCTGAAAAGCGGACAGTATATCATAGTGCTGATCCCCTGCCCTGTCGTATTTCATGGCACTTTTCTGCGTAAGCTGCTGTGCAAGTCCGAGATCTATCTTACCGTCATTAGCCGCAAGCAGGCATAGTTCAACTGTATTGATGCCTTTTCGTACATCTCCGCCGCAGCCGGAAGCAATATATTCAAATGCCTCATCTTCAAATGTGATATCAAGTCCGCTTTCTTCCCGGGCAATATTAAACGCCCTTTTCAGTGCAGGAAGGATCTCGGTTTTATCTACCGGTTTGAACTCAAATACCGTTGACCGTGACAGAATGGCATTATACACATAGAAGTAAGGATTCTCGGTGGTTGATGCTATCAGAGTGATATCACCGTTCTCTATATATTCGAGAAGGCTCTGCTGTTGTTTCTTATTTAGATATTGTATCTCGTCAAGATACAGCAGAATACCGTTCCCTGACCCCAGACTGAAATTTCCCCTTGCTGCTATTATCTCCTTGATATCGGCTGTTGAACAGGAAGTTCCGTTCAGTTTATACAGATTCATATCCGTAGAGTCGGCTATGATATTTGCTACTGTAGTCTTACCAAGACCTGACGAGCCGTAAAAGATCATGTTGGGGATCTTTCCGCTGTTTATGATATTTCTGAGTGGTTTTCCCTCTCCGAGAATATGCTTCTGTCCGACTACTTCGTCAAGAGTTTTTGGCCGTATGCTGTCTGCTAATGGCATAATTTTCTCCTGTTTAAAACAATGCCGCGCAATTATATGCACGGCATTAATTTGTATGTTTTCAGATATTGTCTCCGCCTTTGAAGTTGTACTTCTTGAGAAGTTCATTTATCTTGCTGTGCGGGTCGATTATCTTACTTATAGAAACATCATGGTTGAGAGCTGTGATAAAGTATGCAATGTACTTGGAAACATCGACTTCGTGGAACCATTTTCTTGAAAGAAGCTCCGGCGATCTGTAAGTAAGATTTGTACCTAATACGTGGTCTATGATACCTTCTTCTACAGCCTTGTCGAACTTTTCCACGCCGTTTGTGAATATCGGGTACGTAGCATAACCGATTATACGTTTTGCATTTCTCTGCTTGAGTTCTCTTGCCACATCGAGCATAGACTCACCGGAGGATATGATATCGTCAGCAATGAATATATCCTTGCCTTCTACCGAGTTTCCGAGATATTCGTGTGCAACTATCGGGTTTCTTCCGTTTACTACCTTTGAGAAGTCACGGCGTTTATAGAACATACCGAGCTGTACACCGAGGACAGAGGCATAGTACATATTGCGGTGCATTGCGCCTTCATCGGGGCTGACAACGGCAAATGTATCTGGCGTGATATCAAGATCGTCCACAGAACGGAACAGAGTCTTTAATACCTGATATGTAGGCATAACATTATCGAAGCCGATAAGCGGTATAGCGTTGCAGACTCTTGCATCGTGTGCATCTATGCAGATGATATTCTCAACGGACATAGCGGCAAGTTCCTGAAGAGCCACAGCACAGTCAAGGGATTCGCGGTAGTTTCTTCTGTGCTGTCTGCCGCCGTAAAGAAGTGGCATGATGACATTGATCCGGTGGGCTTTACCGCTCATCGCCTGAATTATTCTCTTCAGATCCTGAAAATGGTCATCGGGCGACATAGCGTTCTGTCTGCCGAACAGCTCATAGGTGCAGCTGTAATTTCCTGTATCTACAACTATGTAGATATCATCGCCCCGGATAGATTCTTTTATCAGTGCCTTGGCATCACCCGAAGAAAAGCGCGGACATGTTGTTTCAATAAGGTACGAATCGATATTGATACCGCTGTCCTGAGCCCACTGAACAAGATAATTGTTGATCTTGTTTCCCAGCTCCTTGGCACCTTCCATTGCTATGATCCCGATAGGTGCAACGGAATCAGATGTGTTAAGTATGATCTGACTTGCTTTTGTGGTCATAAACTAAAAATCTCCGTTCCAAACTTATTCATATAAAGGATACTTCCTGCAGATAGCTGTAACCTTTTCTCTGATCTTTTCCTTGGAATTGTCGAAGTCTTTGGCAGTCAGGTAGATACACTCGGCAATTTCTTTCATATCGTCTTCCTTCAGACCTCTTGTTGTGACTGCGGGAGTACCGATGCGAACACCGCTTGTAAATGCGGGCTTCTGAGGATCGTTCGGGATAGCATTCTTATTAACTGTGATATAAACTTCATCAAGCTTGGTTTCAAGCTCTTTGCCGGTGATGTCGAACGGGCGAAGATCGACGAGCATGAGGTGGTTGTCCGTACCTCCGGAAACGAGGTCGAATCCTTTTTCAAGGAGAGAATCGGCAAGAACTTTTGCGTTCTTTACTATCTGTTTGCCGTATTCCTTGAATTCGGGCTTGAGTGCTTCTCCGAAGCAGACAGCTTTTGCTGCGATAACGTGCATGAGCGGACCGCCCTGTGTACCCGGGAATATCGCTTTATTGATCTTCTTGGAGAGTTCCTCGTCGTTGGTAAGTATCATACCGCCTCTCGGACCTCTTAGAGTCTTATGTGTGGTCGTGGTCACGATATCCGCATACGGAACCGGAGACTCATGCTCCCCTGCTGCTACAAGTCCGGCGATATGAGCCATATCGACCATGAAGTAAGCGCCGACGCTCTTTGCTATTTCGGAAAGTCTCCTGAAATCTATTTTTCTCGGATATGCGCTTGCACCTGCTACTATAAGTTTCGGCTTATTCTCTTTTGCAAGAGCTTCTACCTGATCGTAATCGAGCATTCCTGTTTCATCGTTAAGACCATAAGGAACGAAATTGAAGTATTTACCGGAGATATTAACGGGAGAACCGTGTGTGAGGTGTCCGCCGTGTGCGAGACTCATACCGAGAACAGTATCGCCGGGCTGGAGCAGTGCAAAATATACAGCGGTATTAGCCTGCGCGCCGGAATGAGGCTGAACATTGGCGAAATTTGCTCCGAAGAGCTTCTTGGCGCGTTCGATAGCGATGCTTTCAACAACATCAACATATTCACATCCGCCGTAATAACGCTTTCCGGGATATCCTTCGGCGTATTTGTTTGTAAGGACACTGCCCATTGCAGCCATTACCGCCGGAGAAACGATGTTTTCGCTTGCGATAAGTTCAAGATTACGTTTCTGACGTTTCAGCTCGTCCGACATAGCTGCCGCTAACTCACTGTCATAAGTTCCGACAAAGCCTATCGAGTCGATCAGATCATTGTACATAGGAGACATCTCACTTTCTTTAAAAAGTCCGGATTTTTGAAACGAATAAAATTAATCGCTACAATTATTATAGCGAAAAATACCAAAAAAAGCAACATATATTTTAACTAAAAATAACAAAAATAAACCGGAAAATTCATAATAAAGTACGACAATAAATAGCTGTTCAACAGAAACCGATCAATACCCGGCAGCCGGACGTCTGTTGTCATGGATAAAAGGTCTGTCGTTGAATGCGAGGCAGTTTTTACCGGAATTTTTTGCTATGGCAAGCTGTCTGTCGGCGTCTTTGAGCAGTTCGCCATACGCGGTTCTGTCAACTTTTTCGCTGATACCCGATATTCCGATAGAAACGGTGACTATGCCCTTTCCGAAAGGCTGCGCCATTGTCTCTACGCTCTGACGCAGCTGTTCGGCAATTTTAACGATCTCCAAAGGAGCCTTATTTTCGATGATCAGAACAAACTCGTCTCCTCCGAATCGTGAGATCAGCTCTGTGTACTGTTTTGAAACTATCCTTATGCAATTGCATACTCTGTACAGACATTCATCACTTTTATCATATCCGTTCATGTGGTTGAAAAGCCTGAAATTATCTATATCTATAAGGATAACAGACATATTCTGTATATTATTATTCTGTGCAGTCAATTCAGCAAACTTGTCCGAAAGACCGGGTTTATTCAGAAGACCGGTAAGCGCGTCCTTATGAGACAGCTGTATGCAGCGTTCTTCGGTCACTTCTATCCTGCGTCTGCCGAGCCAGATGCTTGAATAGCAGCAGCGGATCACTGATGAAAGCCATAGGTAAGCTATTGTTATCGCCAAAGCTGAGATCAGATAAAGAAACCCCTTTTCGGTCGTTATACCATAAATTACAGTTGTAAGAAGTATCACCAGAGCAAAAAACAGACTTTCATAAAGTGAAACTATAGGAACGGAAACGACAGCAGCAAAGAAAATGAGGAAGAAATACGGGGTCTTATCGGCAAGATGCTCGGATACAGACACCAGAACGCTACCCACAGCAATGGATATCCAATACAGATAGCTTATGATCCTGAGTGTATTAAAAACAGGCTTGTCAGCATAAGCCGCTTTGTATGTAAGCCATAAAAACAGCGGCGAAGCTGCTGTCAGTATGCCCCCTCCGATGATCCCGACAGCCGAATGTTCACCGAATATCAGACAAAGAATTCCGCAGATAAATGAAAAAACTGAAAAAATGATGATCCTGTGTGCGTTTTTCATCTGAATATGCTCGATCAGCATTCTGAAGGCATGAGGATCTTCTGTTTCGGCGTCTTTTGCATATTTAGCGGTAATGACATATTTTGCGTTCTCTATCGATTCAGATATGAACGATGATATATTCATTGTTTTATCCTCTCTATCTGCTTTTGTTCAATGATATTATTTTTTACATATCTCTGTCTTTAAAACCGGCAGATCAGCGATACATTTTACCGGACATACAGTCACGCAGGTACCGCAGCCTGTACATTTCGCGGTGTCTATTTCCGCATGGTTATTGTCGATCACTATTGCGTCTTCGGGACATTTCCGCTTACACATACCGCAGGCGATACAGCCGTTCTTGCATATCTGTCTGGTTTCTTTCCCTGTGTCGATAGAGTAACAGCGTACCATTGTCTTCTGCGAGCGATCTACAAGCACGATAAGTTTATTAGGACAAGTCCGGACACATTTTCCGCAGCCTGTACAGTTTGTCGGATCAACAACCGCTACACCGTTCTGAACAGTGATGCAGCCATTATCACAAACATTCGCGCAATCCCCCATACCGTGACAGCGTGTACGGCATTTTCCTTTGCCGTTATAGAATTTTTCGACTGCTGCACAGCTTTTTGTTCCGATATAGCTGAACTTATCCTCTGTTGCATCACAATTGCCGTTACAGCGAACGAAGGCAACTTTGGGTTCCCCACTTTCGACTTCTATACCGAGGATCTCACCTATTCTGGCAGCTGCTGCCGCACCGCCGGGATTGCACAGATTCGGAGGTGCCTCACCCGAAGCCACAGCTCTGGCATATCCGTCACATCCCGAATAACCGCAGCCTCCGCAGTTAGCGCCCGGTAAGGCTTCCGAGATCTTCTGTACGGTCTCATCCGTTTTTACAAAGAATACTTTTGACGCTACGGTAAGCAGTATCCCTATAATGCACCCGATAAGCAGAAAAAACAAAATTGGAAGAATATACTGCTCCATTTTACCCTCCGAAAATGCCGTCAATAATACCGCTGAAGCCAACAAAAGAAAGTGATGTTATCGAAGCCGCTATCAATGTTATAGGAGTTCCCTCGAGAGCTTTCGGCACATTGCATCGGCTGATGCGTTCGCGGATGCACGAGAATATGACCATGACCAGTAAAAAGCCCACGCCGCCGGCAAGAGCATTCACG
>CAMVGH010000068.1 GCA_947166945.1 uncultured Clostridia bacterium | reverse complement strand
AGGAGACCCTTTCTCGAAAGGGTCCCTTCCTTCTCCTCTCCCTTCCTCCCCCTGCGCGCTACAGCGGCATACTTGCCACGGCATTGAGGGAGAGGTCGGCAGCTGCGCCGGCTTCGGTGTACTCGTAGAATGCCTGACTGCCGATCATGGCGGCATTGTCCCCGCAGAGCGCTATCGGCGGCACACAGAGAGTTATGCCGCGCTCCGAACAGCGCTCCTCCAGCAGGGAGCGCAGCCCCGAATTGGCAGCAACACCGCCCGCAAGGGCTGCCGTTTTATAGCCGTATTCGTCGGCTGCCGCGACAAATTTTGAGGTGAGTATGTCGGCGACCGTGTATTGGAATGAGGCGGCAAGGGAATCTATATCGAGCTGTTCTCCCTTTTGCTTCGCGTTGTGTACAAGATTGATGACATTCGTTTTAAGTCCCGAAAAGCTGAAATCGTAAGGGTTGGCAGTGTGTGGACGCGGCAGCCTGTACTTTGTCCTGTCGCCGGTTTTTGAAGCTCTGTCGATATATATGCCGCCGGGGTACGGAAATCCCATGGCACGAGCCGCTTTGTCAAACGCTTCGCCCGCCGCGTCATCAAGCGTCCTGCCCACCGTGCTGTATTTCGTGTAGCTCTCCACCCGCATTATCTGCGAGTGTCCGCCCGACGCCGCAAGGCATATATACGGCGGTTCAAGCTCCGGGTGCGCGATGTAGTTTGCCGCAATATGACCCTTTATGTGATGCACGGGTATGAGCGGCTTGCCCGCCGCAAACGCAAGACCTTTCGCAAAATTCACACCTACAAGAAGCGCACCGATAAGACCGGGAGCATAGGTCACTGCTATCGCGTCGATCTCCGCAAGAGTGAGCTTCGCCTGCTCCAGAGCTTCGTCAACCACGCCTACTATGCTTTCACAGTGGCGGCGGGAAGCTATCTCCGGGACTACTCCCCCGTACAGCTTGTGCTCCTCCACCTGCGTGGCTATTATGTTTGATAATATCTTCCTCCCGTCCTCGACTACGGCTGCCGCAGTCTCGTCGCAGGAGCTTTCTATCGCAAGTATCTTCATAACTTCTGTTCCTTTATCCAGTCCAGCAGGCTAAGGGCAAGCATCTGCTGCCCGCGGGTCATATTATCGACTTTCATCGCCGCCACCCTGCCGACATTCCCTACTCCGTTTATATTCTCCGTCCCCAGCAGAAGCTTGTCCGGCGTGGTCTTCAGCACCGCGCACAGCTTCATCAGCACATCAATGCTCGGCACCGAGACCGCCCTCTCGATATTCGACAGGTACTTGTCGCTCAGTCCCGCCATCTCGTTGACCTCCGACTGTTTCAGCTTCAGTTCCTTGCGCCGGGCGGCTATTCTTTTTCCGAGTTCCTTGTAATCAACGTACATAGTTTTACCCGCAATTTATAGTCGAATTTCGACTTTTAATGTAATTTTCTGTCGCTTTCGGATTTTTGGTAGAAAATAATTCGTATTACAGATGTATTTCCTGCCTTATTCGATATTCTGTATCTGCTCGCGTATCTTCTCTATCTCGCTCTTCATATCCACCACCAGGCGGGTGATACGGATATCCTGTGCCTTGGAACCTGTGGTATTCACCTCGCGGTTCATCTCCTGCACAAGAAAATCCAGCTTTCTGCCTATGGGTTCGTCGGAGTTCATCATCTCACGGAACTGTACAAAGTGGCTTTTAAGACGCACCGTTTCTTCGTCCACCGCGATCTTCTCCGCGAACAGACCCGCTTCGAGCAGGATACGCTGCTCGTCGATCTGCTTATTGTCAAGAATTTCCTGCATTTTTGCGAACAGCTTCTCGCGGTACGCGTTGACTGTCTCCGGTGCATACCCGCAAACCTGTTCCGTCATCTTCTCCACATTTGCAAGCTTTTCGAGGATATCGTCCTTCATCTTTGCGCCTTCCGTCTCACGCATGGAAACAAATCTGGCAAGAGCGGCTTCCGCTGTCTCCTTTACCGCCGCCCAGATCTGCTCCTCGTCCGCTTCCGCGCGCACTACATTGAACGCGTCCTGCATACGGAATAGGGTAGATACAGAGAGATCGTCGGTAAGAGAATACTTCTGTCCCGCAGCCCGCAGCACTTCGAGGTAATTCTGAACTACCCCGTCATTGAGTGATACCGCAGTCTCATTTGCTGCAATATTGTAAATGGAGAGTGAGACTTCCACCTTTCCCCTGCTCATTCTGCTCTTTACGAGGGATTTCAGCTTTTCTTCGAGGTAATTGTATGCGCGCGGGAGCTTCGCGTTGAATTCATAATAGCGCGAATTCACGGAACGTATCTCCACGAGGTATTCTCTTCCGTCGATTATTCTGTGGTCTCTTCCGAAACCTGTCATACTTCTTATCATTGGTCTGTTCTCCTTATTCTGTCATCTTCCGAGATAATCTATCTCGTTGTCGAGGTCTATGATCTCCCCTATCACGGGAACATTGTAATCTTCCGTTATGTTATCCGCCGAGGTTATGGTATTATCCAGCCGCCATATAACGATGATGCCTGCCGCGGATATTATAAATCCTATACAGGCGCCTATCACCGTAAACAGCATTTCGTCCGGATATTCGGGGTACTGCGGCTCTACCGGTGAGGAAATGGTGCGGACTTCGGCTTTTTCGCCGTAATCCTCCAGCACTCCGGGCATCAGGGCGACAAACAGTTCCGCCATTTTATAGGATTCCACCGACGTCCGGCAGTCAAACCGCGCAGTAAGTATCTGTGTTCCGTTTTTCTGCTGAATGTCAACTATCTCGTCAAGCTCTGCATAGGAAAGCTTTGTCCGCAGATTATTATTCACAGCGTCATACATACGCGGACTTGTGAACAGCAGTACCGCGACTGTGGCTTTTTCATTCGGGTCGGAGCCGTCCGTACTCTCGACATATACTTCCGCGGTGGTTACGAAATGTTTTTTCATTCCGTACCCTGCCAGAATATACCCCGATATCGCCATCATGACCGTCACGACCACCGCCACGCGCCAGTTGTTTGCTATCGTATTCATCAGCCTTCTGAAGCCGTTTTTTTTCTTCAAATCCTGTCACCACACATTATAAATCACTCGCCCGTACTTCGGGCAGCCTGTCTTACAGCGGTTTTTTCGCTATTTTTGCCGATACGCGCGGGTACTGTGCGGGCGTATCGGAGACCTTTCTTATTACTATAAGAGAACGGCTGTCACCGCCGGGAAGGTTATACTTTTTTACTGTCTCTATCTCTCCGCCGAGCGCGGCTACCGCGTTTTTTGCGATATCCGTCTCGTCCTTTTCGCCTTTGAGGGCAAGGAATATCCCCCCCACCCTCACAAACGGCATACAATACTCGCAAAGCACATTCAGCTGCGCCACTGCGCGTGCCGTTGCCATACCGAATTTTCCACGGTACTTAGCATCTCTTCCCGCATCTTCGCCGCGGGCATGGAGGGTATCACACCTTATACCGAGAAGTTCGCAGGCGCTTTCGAGGTATGCTATACGCTTATTACCGCTGTCGAGCAGGGTAAATTCCAGATCCGGACGGTATATCTTCATCGGTAGGGACGGAAACCCTGCACCCGCACCCACATCTATACATTTTGTTCCACGTGGAACATCTGTCATTGTGAGCGGCAGAATACTGTCGATGTAGTGTTTTTCGGTTATCTCCGCAGGTTCGGTTATACGTGTGAGATTGGTGTGCTTGTTGTATTCGACCATGTAGCCGGCGAGTTTTTTAAGCTGCTGCTCCTGTGCGGAGGTGATAGTAATACCCGCTTTTTCAAATTCAGCTGTCACTGCCTGTCCCCTCCGTTCTTTGCCGCCAGCCATATCAGCAGTACCGAGATATCCGCGGGATTTACTCCCGAAATACGGCTTGCCTGTCCGATGTTCAGAGGCTTGTGCTCGTTGAGCTTTTCCTGCGCTTCAAGGCGCAGCCCCTTTATCTGCGTATAGTCTGTGTCTGTGGGAAGCTGCTTGTTCTCCAGCTTCTTCATTTCTTTTATCTTTTCGAGCTGTGTTCTGATATAGCCTTCATATTTGATGTTCGTCTGTATTTTTTCCGCGAGATCGGCACGGATATGAGGGTCGTTATCGTCAAATTTTATAAGGTCGGCGTAAGTTATCTGCGGTCTGCGGAGAAGCTCGATGAACTTCACGCCCTGATCTATGGGAGATGTTCCCCGCTCTTCCAGCATCGCGTTGAGTTCCGGCGAAGGACGTACCGTTGCCTTCTTTATACGCGCAGTCTCGTCATCGACTGTCTTCTTCATATCGAGATAGTTCCGGTAGCGTTCGTCGCTTATCAGTCCTATTTCGTGTCCGAGTTCCGTAAGTCTTTCGGGCGCGTTGTCCTGCCGGAGAATAAGACGGTATTCGCTGCGTGATGTCATCATTCTGTACGGTTCCACGCAGCCCTTTGTCACAAGGTCGTCTATCAGTGTGCCTATATATGAATTTGAGCGGTCAAGAATTATCTGTTCCTTACCCTGCAATTTCCGCGCGGCGTTTATACCGGCGACAAGTCCCTGCGCCGCGGCTTCTTCATACCCCGACGTCGAGTTGAACTGCCCTGCCCCGTACAGTCCGGAGATCTTCTTTGTCTCAAGAGTAGCGTACAGTTCGAGCGGGTCGCAGCAGTCGTACTCTATCGCATACGCGGGACGCATGATCTCCACATTTTCGAGACCTTTTATCGTCCGCAGAAATTCGAGCTGCACATCTTCCGGCAGAGAAGTTGACATTCCCTGAAGATAATCCTCCTCGCAGTCAAGTCCCATAGGCTCCACAAAAAGCTGGTGCCGTTCCTTATCCTTGAAACGCATCAGTTTTGTTTCTATGCTCGGACAGTAACGCGGACCCACCCCGACTATCTTTCCGGAGTAGAGAGCCGATCTTTCTATGTTGTCGAGTATGATCTTATGTGTGCGCTCGTTCGTGTATGTGACATAGCATTTCACTTTGTTTTCAAGCGGGAGTTTATTATCGAACGAGAACGGTGTGATGAACTCATCTCCGTCCTGCTCTTCCATTTTTGAAAAATCTATCGAGCGCGCGTGAACTCTCGCGGGTGTTCCTGTCTTGAAACGGCGGACAGTTATTCCGAGGCTGCGGAGATTTTCCGTAAGTTCCGTCGAGGGATTGATATTATCCGGTCCGCTCTTGTATGACATTTCCCCGATGTATATTTCTCCTCCGAGGTATGTGCCTGTTGTTATGATAACTGCCTTTGCACCGCAGAATGCTCCGAGCTTTGTTTTTACTCCCGTTACCCTGCCGTTTTCCGTGCAAATTTCAGTGACCTCTGCCTGTCTGATATCAAGCAGAGGTTCACATTCGAGAGTATGTTTCATATAAGCGTGATACTTCACGCGGTCGGACTGCACCCGCAGCGAGTGTACAGCGGGTCCCTTTCCTCTGTTGAGAATACGGGACTGTATGAAAGTAGCGTCCGCCGCTATTCCCATTTGTCCGCCGAGTGCGTCTATCTCGCTTACGAGCTGTCCTTTTGCCGAGCCGCCGATACACGGGTTGCACGGCATATTTGCGATAGTGTCCAGCGACAGGACGAAAACGACCGTTTTCATTCCGAGCCTTGCCGCCGCGAGGGCAGCCTCACAGCCCGCGTGACCCGCGCCGACTACCGCCACATCATATTCACCTATACTATATATATCGGATCTGCTCCCTTCAACTACACATCACAGAATGTTCCACGTGGAACAATTCATATTTCTTCTTCATGTTCTTTGACCAGAAACATACAGGTATAATCCGGCTGAAGGGTCTCTCCCGTTGACCTGACAGTGTATTCAGCGGGCAGTGCTTTTTCGTACGCGTCCTTCAGCGGAGGAAGTACCACACACTGTTCAGAGTTGTCCGGTCTTACAACGACGCAGTCGTTTTCTATCCCTATGACTTTTCCGAAATATTCTTCCTGTTTTGAAACAACACCCTGATTATTTTCGTGTGTAAGTCCGACAAGCAATATCTTGCCGAGCATTTCATCAAGTGATCTTATCATTGCATGACCCCATAAATATTTATGTTGGTGTAAAACACAATATATTGTATTTATATATAATTATAACTACTATATATAGTTATTCTCTGTATTTTACATACCCCGGATTTCTGATGCCGAGCGCTCTTCCGATCTCGCAGCACTCGTCGATCTTGTCCCGCGGTATCTCTTTCATACCGCCCAGCAAAGATGCGGCAAAGGTGATCTTCGCGGTGTGTTCAAGCGTCTCCATTCTGAAATACGCCTGTCTCAGATCCCGTCCCACCGTAAGAGCGCCGTGATTCATGAGCAGCATCGCGTCATGGTCACAGAGAAAAGGCTCTATGCTCGCCGCCACAGCCGAGCTTCCGGGTGTGGCAAAGGGCGTCACCGGGACCGAACCGAGGCACATCACAGCTTCGCTCAGTCCGTACTGATCAAGCGGTATATTCGCGGAAGCGAACGCCGTCGCATACGGCGGGTGCGCATGAACGACAGCTCCGATATCATCACGGGTCTCATAGCATCTCAGGTGCATCTTGAACTCCGAGGAAGGCTTGTACTCGTTGTCTCCCTCGTAAAATCCGCCTATACTGTTCACGCGGATTATCATATCCGGCGTCATATCTCCCTTGCTTACACCGGTGGGTGTAGTCAGGAATGTATCGTCCCCAAGCTTCACCGAGATATTCCCGTCATTCGCGGCAACAAATCCCAGCTGCCACATCTTCTTTCCTATATCGCATATCTGCTCCCTGAGCTTGTATTCTTCTGCCTGTGTCATGATAACATTCCCTTCCCTTCCGGTGTTTCTGAACAGCGATTTTAATATCTCCGCATATCCGCATCACATTTTTTCCGCATCGGCGGAGACAATGCTCCTCTGCTGTGATATACTATTATTATATAATAAATAATGTAAATTGTCTATACCTATTTTTTAAAAATCGGGCGTCATGTCCAGATTTTCACAGCCCTTCTCCTGTGTGAACCCTTCCAGCCCGAGATCCGCGCAATGAGATACCACCTTGTCATATTCAAACGTGGTGAGCTTACGGTTGATCTCCGGGAATTTCACCGCGTCATAACAAGGCGTATATTGCCGCATTACGCTCACAAGCGGACGTACCGGAAGAGCAGCTATCCTGTCCATCAGATCTATGCTGTCATGGTATCCTTTCGGGAGAACGAGATGCCGGACTATGACCCCTCCGGTCATGATATCACCGTCAAAACGCGCTTCCGGCTGCTGCCGGAGCATTTCTTCAAGTGCCGGGAACGCATATCCGGAATAATCCGGTGCCGACGAATACCTTGCCGACATTTCGCTGCTGCAATACTTCAGATCGGGCAAATATATATCTATAAGCCCGTCCAGCATTTTCAGGGTACTTACCTTTTCATATCCGCTGCAATTATATACAACGGGTATTCCGAGCTGTGATCTGCATTTTTCGAGAACACCCGCTATCTTGTCTGCGTAGTGTGTTCCGGTGACGAAATTTATATTGTGCGCTCCCATATCCCGAAGCTCAAACAGTATATCCCGCAATCTTTCCGGGGAAATAATTTCCCCTTTCTGTCCGCGGCTTATGGGAAAATTCTGGCAGAACACACATTTAAGCCCGCAGCCGGAAAAGAACACGGCTCCGCTTCCCCGCGTACCGGTGATGCAGGGTTCCTCACCGAAATGCAGCATATATTTAGCCAGCATAATATCATCGCCGCACCCGCAGGCACCGGCTTTTACTTTTCTGTCTGTCCCGCATTCCCTCGGGCAAAGCCTGCATTCACTCAACGTTTTTCAGCTCCTCCGCAAATTTCCCTGCACTTTCAAAGGAATACAGCACAGAGCCCTGATATTCGGGGTCCTGCCTGTACAGCTCCACATCAAACGTGGAGATCTTATAGCAGAACGACACCACAGCCGAATACTGCTTCATAAACGAGAGCCTGTCGATCACAGTCCAGTAATTCAGGAACGAGTGTTTATTGAGGTATTCCCTCATACTGCTCCGGTTATCGCTGTCTATCCTGAAAATATTATCGCAGATTGCCGCGAGGTTCGCCACCGCGTAATACACGGAATAATTTTCAAGCACTGTATCGAGGTCGTTCAGATCCACCGGCGGCAGTTCAGACTCTGTAAATTTTACGATCATATTTATCAGAACACCCGCGATCTCAATGCCGTTTCCATTATAAAGTATAGTGAGCAGGTCACTTGAAAGATCTGACAGCTTTCTGTCGGTTTCGGGGCTGCTTTCTTCAAATACCGTATTTCTTGAATAGATATCCCCTATGGAATATCCGCCGTAAGCTATCGCATAAAGAACGCAGAAATTTACCCTTGTCTTTTCCTTTGAAAAATCTGCGAAAAGTCTGTCCTTTTTAAGAGACATAGCGGCATTTATTTCGGAAATATCCGATGGACGGGTGTTCAGCCGCAGGTTTGTGCTGAACCGGCGTATATTGTATTTGTCTATCAGTTCTTTATACGCCATACATCTTTCCATTGTATATTTAAGCGCGGCAATTCTTACCGATTCCATTATCACCGACGCGTGTCTGTTCATATCCGTATTTTCCGGAGCCTTTTTTCTTTCTCCCGCAAGTCGTCTTTTTACCGGATCTTTCCTGCCGTTTTCGCCTGTTATTCTCAGATAACAGTATTCCGGATCCTTGACATAAGCGATATCGCCTTTTATATGTATCCGTGCGAGCCTTACATGATCTCCGGAGTACATTTTCCTGATAATGAATGCTGTTTTCAGCACATCTTCCCCTTTGATATAATTCTTGTTCACATTGATATCAAAGCAGTCACAGAACGGCTTTTCGTTTATGAACACAAGATCGTACAAGTCAATGCCGAGCCTTTTTACGGATTCACAGCATCTTTCTCCGAACATATCATCTTTTATTCCGGCAATAAGATCAATATTTTCCCTGTCCGAAAACACCGCTCCGGGAGAAAAGAAGAATGATCTCAGACTTTTCGGCAGTTCCGCAACCGTGATGACCGTTTCTTCCACTCTCCTTTCTTCCGGTCTTTTCTTTTTTACGAGATATGATCTTCCCTACTTTCCGACTATTGCGGAATATATCTCGCTCTTGGAAAATCCGAACATTTTCGCGGCTTCCTTACACGCCTCCGAAGCTTTGCACCCGTTTTCGATCTTATCTCTTGCATACTCCACAGCGTCATTTATATCTGCTGTTTTTTCCGTATTTTTCGGCGCTCCGTCTATCACAAGAACATATTCACCTTTCGGTTCATGCTGTTCATAGTAGGCGATCATTTCCGACAGAGTTCCCCGCAGCACTTCCTCATGTATCTTTGTAAGTTCTCTGCAAAGCGCGATCCTTCTGTCACCGAGAGTTTTATACAGATCATCAAGTGTATTTTTCAGTTTGTGCGGAGCTTCATAGAATATCAGCGTATATTTATAGTCCTTTATTTCTTCAAGGTGTGCGTTTCTCTGTTTTTTAGTCACACTCAGAAATCCCTCGAAAGAAAATCTCGAAGTCGGAAGACCGGATACCGCAAGCGCGGACATTGCCGCGGTCGCTGTCGGGACAACATTTATTTCTATTCCCCGCTCCGCGCATATTCTCACAAGGTCCTCTCCGGGGTCTGATATGCACGGCATACCCGCGTCTGTCACTACGGCGCAGTTTTCTCCCTCGGCGATCCTTTCGGCAATATATACGCCCTTCTGATTTTTTATCTGTTCATAATAGCTTACCAGCGGTTTCTGTATGCCGAAGTGGGTCAGCAGCTTCATAGTTACTCTCGTATCCTCCGCCGCTATAAAATCCACGCTCCGGAGGACTTCCAGAGCCCGCGGCGTCATATCCGACAGATTTCCGATAGGGGTACCGACAACATATAATTTTGCCATTTTTCAAATCCTTTATATTTCATAGGTGTTCATAATATAACTTTCGCACGGTGAAATGTCTTTTTTATTCCACCAAAAAAAGCGCATAAACAAGCCTTTTTTTAACTTATTCCACCGAGTTTTCAACTGTTCATAGGCTTTTTACCGGATTTTACCCGACTTTTTTCAACTTTTCAACAGATAATCGGTTTAAAATAATATTTTTACAATCTGTAAAATATAATATTTTTTTCCGACAATTACAATTTGTTAAATTTTTATCGGAAAAATTTTTTAGTATAACCCACAAACCCTATTGTTCATCGTGTTTAAAGACATTCTAATTTTATATAGAAAAATCGGGCAGCAGTTGTTGATTATGCACAACCGATTTTTTCTCGGCATCGGTGAAGATGTAAATTTATGTAAACCGCGCCGTTATCGCAAAATCCACATTTTCAACTGAGTTTTCAACAAAATTCTCGGTTGAAAACTGATTTTCAACAGTTTCCGGGAAAATTTCTGTTCCCGCGGAAAAATCCGGATTTTGGTTACACTTTCGTGACAATAATACAAATTGACAAAATAAAACTATTGACAAACAGAAAAATGTCGTTCAGTACATTTTTTTGGTGGTCGGGGAGGCTAAAAATGCGCGGAGTAAACAAACTTGCTGTAGAAGTTCTGCCGGAGGACGGAATTTTTGAAAAAGCAATATTCTTTCTCAGACCGGAGGCTTATGATCTTCCGCAGAAAGACATTTCCGACAATGCAAATATTTTACTGAATGATATATCAAAAACAAAATATACAGATAATCAAAGAAAAATAAGCCGTCCGGCACTTCTTTTTTCCGGAATAGCGGTAGGCTCTGCCATATCATGGGCGTTCATACTTCTCTTTATTTCTGTATGAATGAGATCTCCTCCGCTCTCCTGCGAAGTGTCAGGCAGCTTACGTTCGTTATATATACTGTGTCTGTGCATACGACTATACTTTTCGGCATATCAAGAGACACATAGTATATTTTTCCTTGTTTTTGACAATATGACAAGTAATCTTTCATATATTTATCCACGGTTACTTTCTCTATATCGAAGATCCCTATGACATCATCAATGATAACGGAGACATCGCTCCCAAGGTGCAGGTACATTTTCAGCCCTCTCTGAGTTCAAATTTTCCGTTCTGTACGTTCCAGATCTTCCCGTGACCGAATTTTTCGGTATCGGATAGATTACAAGAAGTAATAAATATCTGAAAATTATCAATATGATTAATGATAAACGATCGTCTGTACTCATCAAGCTCGCTCAGAACATCGTCCAGAATTATCACAGGGACGTCGTCACTTTTGGAGCATATCATTTCCGCCTCAGCAAGTTTAAGAGCCACAGCGATGCTCCTGATCTGTCCCTGTGAAGCGAAATCCTTTGCGGGCATATTGTTTATGAAGAAGGATATATCATCCCTGTGAGCACCTACAACGGTATATTTCATGCGAAGTTCTTTTTCGGCAGTTTCCCGCAGTTTTTCCCTGTACATCTCATACAGACCCATAGGATCATCATATCCGAAGTCCCTGCCGTCTGTTACGGTGCTTTCATATTTCATACCCAGCACTTCATTCGCGCCGTTTATCATGCCGTAGTACCTGTTTGCGGCGTCTGCCAGCATATCGAAGTACCGTATGCGTCCGCACATCACATTGACGCCTGTACGGGCTATGGTATCGTTCCAGCTGTCTATCATCATGGCAGCCGCGCCGTCCCATTCCCTGCTGTTCATCAGTATATTATTCTTCTGTCTGAGAGCTTTATTATATTCATATAATTTAGAATTATGAACACGATTTATCATATTTGACACAAAATCAATATAATCGCGTCTTTTTGAGGGATCTCCCTTTACAATATAGAGATCTTCGGGTATAAATATAACATATCTTAACGCACCGTATAACTTTTCTGCATCTTTCATTTCCATTCCATTGAATTTCAATCTGAAAGTGCTGTTCTTCTGCGTATAAGTTATGGTATTTTCCTTATCGGGCATATTGTCAAAGGTGAAGCATATTTCCAAAGCAACTTCGTTTCCGCTCTGTCCGAAAGGCAGCAGCTCACCGGCTTTCGGATTTCTGAAACTTTTACCCAGACATAATGAAACAGCCTCGCACAGATTTGTTTTGCCCTGGGCATTGTTACCCGTGAATATATTCACCTTTGGGTCAAAAATAAAATCAGCCGAGGCTATATTTCTGAAATTCCTGACAGTTAACGATTTTATCAGCATTTATTATTCTTTTCGCTTTCGCTTGAGTGGTCAGTGATCGCTGGCGCTCGAGTGCCTCCGGCGGCCAGCCTACGCGGCTGGAGCGCGCCAGCGTGACGCTGGACCCAATACCGTGAACACGGCTTGAGAAGGTCACATAACATTTTGTAAAAATTATTTATTATAATACAAATTATTAAATTTTTTTAGATCAATACCTTACGAATCTGCAAGGCAAAGCGGCTGCTCTTTCAGGAGGGTAGGAAGAAGTGCAGGGAACATATTATTCAAATTTGCAGGTAAACTCTTCCGTTCCTTCCTCAAAGTTTACCGCAACAGTGTCGTTCTCAACGAGCTTCTTACCCCTCATCGTGCATACTTCACCGTTTACTTCGACTATACCGTCAAGTATCATCATTTTTGCCATTCCGCCCGTGTCCGCTATCCCGGCAAATTTCAGAAACTGTTCAAGCTTTATGAACGGAGGTTTTATAATAATTACATTACTCATAGTTATATCAATTCAAATAATTACTTATTGCGAACAGGAAGAACTATCCCGACAAAGCTGTCATCACCGAGAGGTCTTATTCTGATAGGCTGGAGCGCTCCTGTGAAATCAATGCGTACTTCGTCACATTCGCTGTTGCGGAGTGCGTCTATCATATACTTTGCGTTGAATGCTATCTTCATTGTCTCACCTGTATATTTTATAGGAAGATTTTCGTTCAGATTTCCTATGGAAGTCTTGATCTCAATGTGCAGCTTGTCGTTCTCAAATGTACATATTACAGGGCATTTATACTTGTCTGTATTGAGGAGCAGCGTTCTGTCAAGAGATGTGGCAAAATCCGACGCGTTCACTGTCGCGGAAGATGTTTCCGTGAAATTCATTATCTTGTCATAATCAATGAATGTGCCTTCCAGCAGACGGGAAATGATAGTGTAATCTTCTTTTGCAAAGCAGATCTGATTTCTGTCTATGCAGACAGAAACTTTCTTCTCGTTCGGCTCGTCGGAAAGCATCTTCATAAATTCATCAAGAGTCTTTTTAGGAACAACGAAATCAAGATCCTGATATTCACAGGGTTCTGTCCTTTTCGCCATTCTTACTCCGTCAACCGAAGCTATGGAAAGAATATTGTTCTTTATGTCGAATTTGCTTCCCATGAATACCGGCTTGATATCGGTAAGAGCTACCGCGTGGATAGTCTGGCGTATCATGCTTTTCAGCACGGATTCGTCCATATAGAATGTTACTTCTCTTCTCAGATCGGGTATGTTCGGGTAATCGTCACCCGACATTCCGGCAATATCGAATACTATATCTCCCGATCTTATTTTTACGTTTACTCCGCTGGTACTTATTTCAACAGCACCTGCAGGCATTTTTCTGATCATTTCGCCGAATATCTTCGCGTTTACTACTATTTCTCCTTCTTCCACCGCTTCTATCGGAGATACCACACATTTGATACCCATAGAAAGATCATAGCCTGTAACGGTTATAGATCCGTTTTTGAGATTTATAAGAACTCCTTCCAGAGCAGGCATATTAGATCTTACCGCACTTGCTTTTGAAGCATTTATAAGTGCATCGGATAATGTTGTTCTGTCGATAGTGAATTTCATTTGGCTGATTCCTTTCGATGAAAAAAATTTTTGAAAAAAAAACCGGAAAAAAGAGAGAGTATATATTATTTTTCAGTAGTAACAGTAGGGGCGGGAAAAGTGTGGAAAACCCTTTTATTTCCCATTCTGTAAAGATTTACCCGGTTGAATGGAAAGTTAAGTAAAAGTTGACATTGTTAGAAACGTTTTCAACAATTTCACTTTTTGACTTTTTACTTTCAACCATTAAAAGAAAGTTGAGAAAAACGTGGAATTTGATGATATAATTTAATTATATTTTTAAGATCATTTTTTAAGTATTTGATATATTTTTTATGAGATCTTCAACGGTATTGCGGTAAGCGGGGTCGGTCTGCATTACCTTTTTGACCTTATTTGTGGCATAAACTACGGTCGAATGATCTCTGCCGCCGAATTCCTTGCCGATAGAAGTATAGGAAAGATCTGTGACCTTGCTTATTACATACATAGCTACCTGTCTGGCGGTGGATACCTGGGAATTGCGGTTTTTCGACTTCATTTCCTCCGGGGAAACATTGAATATATGAGACACATCTGTAATGACGTGCTCCACAGTTACCGGTATGGGCTGATGCTCGGTCATTACGTCCTTTATGGTATTCTGAGCCATTATAATAGTAGGGGTGGTATTGGTGAGGAATGCGATATGATACATCTTCACAATGGCGCCCTCTATCTGACGGATATTGTTTTTGAGCTTGTCCGCCATATATTCCATGACATTGTTCGGTATCTTCAGATCCATAAGTTCGGCTTTGCGCTTGATTATTGCAAGTCTTGTCTCAAACTCCGGCGGTGCTATATCCGCGAGAAGTCCCCATTCAAATCTTGTGATAAGTCTTGTCTCGATGTCGTTGATCTCTTTCGGAGGACGATCGGACGTGAATATGATCTTTTTTCCGCGGCGGTGGAGTTCCTCGAATGTATGGAAAAGCTCATTCTGGGATTCCTTTTTGCCGGAGAAGAACTGCACATCATCTACAAGCAGCATATCCGCGTTTCTGTATTTGTTCTTGAAATCTTCGGTCGTGCTGTATTTTACGCTGTTGACAAATTCCGTGACAAAAGTTTCCGCGGAAACATACACCACGTTATAAGAAGGGTTGCGGGATTCGACTTCATTCTTTATAGCATACAGAAGGTGAGTTTTTCCGAGACCCGGCTCACTGTATATATAAAGAGGATTGAACTGAGCCTGTCCCTGTGCGATAGAACGGCACGCCGAACTTGCGAGTTTATTGCTCTCCCCCACAATGAACGTATCGAATGTATATTTGTAATTGCTGTTTTCTTCTGTCTCATGCATTCTGTTCTTTGCGTACGGGTCGTCGTCAAGCTCCGGGATAGGGTCAGATACCCGCACAAGTTCCTCTGGTGTGACGGATTTGTCATTATTCGACACATATTCTATCTCAACTTCAAAACCGAGAATATCTTTCAGCTGATTTTTGAACAGTTCGTCATAATTATCTTTTATTACGGATTTTATCCAGTCATTCTCTATATACAGCACAACTGTTCTGTTGTTGAGTTTCAGAGGTTTTATGGGGTCTATGAATACCTTTTTGGCTGTATCTGTGATATCGAGTCTCTGCTTCATAAATTCAAAGATGTCGCTGAATGAACTGAATCCGGACTTATCGTTCTGTGAATCCATTACTGTTTCCTTTCATGTTTTACTCTTGACTGCTCTTTTTTCCGATATATTAAATAAGTACAATATAATCGTATCTATTTTAACATAAATAAAGATTTTTTTCAATAGCAAAACATATAAATTTCATTGTGCATATCGTCCATTTATTTTTAATATTGTATAATAAAACTGACATATTCACCTGCAAAGAGACGTCGCTGTCGGGCAGGGGGAGGAAGGAAGATGGGAAGGAAGGGACCCTTTCGAGAAAGGGTCTCCTCCCTCCCCCTCTCCCTCCCT
>CAMVGH010000067.1 GCA_947166945.1 uncultured Clostridia bacterium | reverse complement strand
GATATTTGCCATAATCTGAATCCTCCTGTTCCAGACTTACGACATCTTTACAAATCCATTATATCACTTTTGCGATTTAAAGTCAAGTGTTTTCTTTGCTATAAAAGGATTTGCGGCGTCGTAAGCCCCCATAATTTCATCGTTTTTGCTGATAATGCTGTCTGTATCTATCTCGACATCGCTTTTCTGATCGGAGCAGCTATGTACTTCTCCCACTGTTCCTTTAAGCTGTGTTCCTGAATGAACTTCATCACCTTCTCCCACTTGTCCTGCAAATCCTTGTGAAGTTTTTGCAGGGCGGTAAGCTCGGTGATCGTTTCTTCAACGGTCTTGGTAAGATTTTCGTTATCCTCGGTGAGCTTTGCGTTCTGCGCTTTGAGGGCTTTTATCTCGTCTGTAAGTTCGTGAATGTAATTACCGATAGTCTCGTTCTCATCGGCTAAACGCCGATTGCGTTCAAGCAGTGCGCGTTCGTCGGAGACTTGATCATAGAACCGTTCAAAACTGTTGTTGACATTTTCGAGACTGTTCACGAGGCTGTCTCGCTCATGCATCAGATTTTCTTTCTGAGATTTGAGTTCGGAGATCCTGTTTTTCAGCGTCTCATTTTCCGAGACTGCCTCTAATGCGGAATCGCGGGTGACCACAAGCGTTTCGGCGGACTGCTTTAGCCGGTTATAGTCGTCACGTTTCAGGGCTACCATATTCAGCGGCAGATTTTTCGCGGAGATTTTTTCGATGTCCTCGATTTCCTGAACGTTGGTTTCGGAACGCGACAACTGCTCCTGAGTCTTTTTGAGTTTGTATTCCGCGACAGAAAGATGCTCGGCTGCGCTGCCCTTGACCCCGCGTTCGAGATCGTACCTGCACGACCTTGCAATATAATCGTACCATTCATCCTGTAAGCGTGAGTAGCTGTCACGACCTTTCCAGAACTCCGAACAATTTATTCGCCGACAGGGCTGACCTTTTCTGTCCAATCCTCTTACGGTAGGAATGAACGTGACGTGCATGTGCGGCGTGGCTTCATCCATGTGAACGACTGCGGAGACCACGAACTGCTCTCCGCCCACCTTTGAAGTAACGAACTGGTAAGCGTCCTCGAAAAAGCGATTTGTTCCGTCCGTGCCGAGACTGTCAAAGAACTGCTTGTCCGATGTGATGATGAACTCGCATAGAACAGTGCTTTGCTTTTCACCCTGCAATCGGAGATTACCTTTAAGCTGCTGGCGGTCGCGTATCTTGTTGAATGTCTCCCAATAGCTGCCCTGCGGCGACTTCAAGTGAAAGTTCTCATTTGAGCGCGAACGGTCTATATCACGGTTGCTGTAATTATGGTTTTTCCGTTCGTTGTGCCGTTCGACGAGGGGAACGGCTCCGACCTTATGATTCTGATTTCTTATTATTGCAAAGCTCATTATTATTTCTCTCCCTTCTGTTCATTGTTTTTTTCGCGGGCGAAGCCCGAAATGTTTTCCCGCTGCGTATGCAGCAATTAAGGGGTGCAGAGGAACCGCTGCCCCGCTGGGACTATTTGCCTGCAAATAGTCCTAGTGGGTTACAACTATTCCGTGGGGTATAGTTTTTCGTGGAGAGACCGTGTTCAATTTTTCCGACCAGAAGTCGTGACCCCCTCAAAAATGTGTGCGGGGTTGTGCTGCATCAATGGCTGACCCTGTGTGCAGGAGAGCGGACGGTTTTATGCAGCTCCTCCCAGATACGCGAGCAGCGCCGCCTTGTTCACCAGTATCTTGCCGTTCTTTCCGGCACCGGTACGAATGCAGGGAACTTTACCCTGCTGCACAAGCTGACGGACGGTGTGTTCGGACAAGCCTTTGACTGCCTCCGCACACTCTTTGAGCGTCAGCATCTCCGGCGGCTGCGGTGGTGTCGGTGCTGTCTGCTCTGCGCTGTCGTCCTCGGTGACAAGCTCGCGTTCGAGCCAGTCGTTGAGCCTTGCGATGATCGTGTTCTTTTCTCTTCTTGTCATTCTTTGTTCCTCCCTGACATTTCATTGATTTTTGTCCGAAAAGGTGCGCATTGTTTTCCCTTTCCAATAATATAGGGGTTTGTAATCGTTGACACGGCAACCCTTTTTTGCAATTTCTAAGGATATGTCAAAAGAAAATGAATTGGCATATCATCTGTTATGAAAACTGCACGCAACTTCTCCGGACTTTCTGTAATTTTGAGAGTGCCTTTCCTTGAAATGATGTATTTTATCATCTTCGTAAATTTGTACAAAACATCGCCGACTGTGTTGTGCATATTTATGGCTCGAAAAAAAGTCCTCTCATATATAGGGACAAAAAAGGTCGATTTTGTAAGGTGTTTTTCCCTGCTTTTTTGATTTTTGTTTATTTTTTCAGAGAAATTTGTAGCTTACAATAAATCAGAGACGATTATTATGGATTATGTGTGCATATTACCGTAAGCAACATTGACTCGGAATGGACCGAAAATGTAATAAATATTTACTGTTTTTATGTAAAAAAAGAAACAAACTGTTTGACAAAAGCGAGAAAACGGAGTAAAATATATATTGGGTTGTTATAAATTATCATCAATGAAGATTTGGAGGCGAGACAGATGTCACCTGAAGAAAAGGCAAGACTTGTGATAGATTCAAAACTTGAGCAATCCGGTTGGGCTGTTCAGGATATGCCTGAAATGAATATAAATGCTTCCTTGGGTGTTGCTGTCCGCGAATTTCCTACAAGCAGCGGTGAGGTCGATTATGCTCTGTTCGTTGACGGAGAGCCTGTCGGTGTCATCGAAGCCAAACGCGATGAATCCGGAGAGACCATAATGAGCGTTGAAGAACAGTCGTCCCGATATGCTGGCAGCACATTCAAATGGATAGCTCCCGGTTATATAATAAGATTCGTGTATGAAGCTACAAGCAAGTTGACACGTTTTACAGATTACAATGATTTAAAGTACAGGTCAAGAACAGTATTCTCGTTCCACCGCCCGGAAACGCTGCAATATCTGCTGCAGCAGCCGGATACCATAAGAAACAATATGAAGCGCTTTCCTGCTCCGAACACAACAGGATTCCGCGACTGTCAGATAAAAGCTATCAACAATCTTGATAAATCATTTGCTCAGAGCAGACCGAAAGCTCTTGTTCAGATGGCAACAGGCGCGGGCAAAACATTCACCGCGATCACAGAAGTTTACAGGCTTCTCAAATTCGGTAAGATGAACCGCATACTGTTTCTTGTTGACACCAAGAGCCTCGGTGAACAGGCTGAGCAGGAGTTTCGCGCGTATATGCCGAACGACGATAACAGACCGTTTTCGAGCATATACGGCGTTTACAGGCTCAAAAGCTCAAAGATGCCGCAGGACACACAGGTTTACATAAGCACCATACAGCGTATGTATTCCATACTCAAGGGCGAGGAACTCGACGAATCGGCTGAAGAAACGCCGTTCGCGGAATATATGTCGGCGGATTCCAAAGAACGCAAAGAAGTCGTGTACAATCCCAAGTACCCGCCGGAGTTCTTTGACTGCATCATCGTCGATGAATGCCATAGGTCAATATATAACGTCTGGAGCCAGGTGCTTGAATACTTCGATGCGTTCATCGTAGGACTTACAGCCACCCCGGACAAGCGCACATTTGCATATTTCAACGAGAATGTCGTCAGCGAGTATTCGCGCGAACAGGCTATTATTGACGGAGTAAACGTCGGCGAAGATATTTTCGTTATCGAGACCACAGTCACAAAGAACGGTGCTCACATAATGAAACAGATGATCGAGACACGCGACCGCTTGTCTCGTGCAAAGCGCTGGAAACAGCTCGACGAAGATGTCGAGTACCGTTCTACGCAGCTTGACCGCGATATAGTGAATCCGAGCCAGATAAGAACGGTTATCCGCACTTTCCGCGACAACCTGTACACAAAGCTGTTCCCGGGAAGAAAAGAAGTTCCAAAAACACTTATATTCGCAAAGGCCGACAGTCATGCCGACGACATCATTCAGATCGTGCGCGAGGAATTCGGCGAAGGCAACGACTTCTGCCGCAAGATAACATATTCCGCGCAGAACGCCGCCGAAGCCCTGAACTCGTTCCGAAACTCATATAACCCGAGAATAGCCGTAACAGTTGATATGATAGCTACCGGCACAGATGTAAAGCCTATCGAGTGCCTTATCTTCATGCGCGATGTCCGCAGCAAGAACTACTTCGAGCAGATGAAAGGACGCGGCACCCGCACTCTCGGCAAGGACGATTTGCAGAAAGTTACGCCGTCAGCGACCGACAGCAAAGACCATTTCGTCATCATAGATGCGGTGGGTGTCACAAAATCCAAAAAGACCGACACCCGCCCGTTTGAGCGAAAGCCTTCCGTCAGCATGAAAGAGCTGATGATGAATGTCGCGCTCGGGGCAAAGGACGAGGATACTCTCGTTTCCCTCGCAAATCGCATTATCCGTCTGAACGCACAGATGGACAAGAACGAGCGCAGGGAATTTACAGAAAAAGTCGGTGCAACTGCTTCGGAGACTGCACAAAAGCTCATTGACGCGTTCGATCCCGATGTTGTCAGCGCGGCAGCAGGAATTTTCATTCCCGATGATCGTGAGCCGACCGAGGAAGAAAAGCAGAAGATCACAGCTGCACAAAAAGAGCTGATAAAGCAGGCAACTGCACCTTTCAGCGACCCGAAAGTCCGTGATTTCATCGAGAATGTGCGCCGCAGCCACGAGCAGATCATCGACAACGTGAACCTCGACACCGTTCTTTTCGCAGATTTCGACGAGAAGCATAAGGAAAATGCAGAAAAAACTATCGCCTCGTTCCGTGAGTTCATCGAGGCGAACAAAAACGAGATAATCGCCCTGCGCATAATCTACGACGCGGGCTACAAAGGGCGTCCTATGGCGATAAAACAGCTCAAAGCGCTGTACGAAAAGCTGAAAGCAGGCGGCATGACCGTGAAGCGGCTGTGGGAATGCTATAATATCACGCAGCACGACAAGGTAAAGCAAGGCACAATGGCGCAGCTTACCGACCTTATCTCGCTGATACGCTTTGAAATGGGATATTCGGACGAGCTTTCGCCGTTCGCGGACAGGGTGAATTATAACTTTATGCAGTGGACGCTCCGTCGGAATGCGGGCGCGGTTCATTTTACCGACGAGCAGATGGAATGGCTCAGACTTATAAAGGATCATATCGCCGCATCTCTCAGCATAGAGCCGGAGGATCTCGACCTCAGCCCCTTTGACCGCAAGGGCGGGCTCGGCAGATTCTATGATGTTTTCGGGGATAGGTATGAAGAGATATTGGCGGAGATGAATGAGGTATTAATAGCTTAAAACAGGAGGATTATATTATGAATTTTTATGAAACAATTTGCATTTCCAAATTATATGCTGTTGCATTTGGTTTTGCACCAAGACAATCAATTAATAATACTGAAATAGATGTCGCAGCAGAGTGCTTGAAGAAAATGGCTGATAGTAATTACACTTGGACGCAGGAACAAAAAGACCAATATAAACTATTGGTGGATTTTGCAAAAGAAATGAGTAAGGGATAATGAAGTAATGATATGTTTTGATTATTCACCACTTGGTGAGATAGTAGAAATATGTGATAATTTACGAAAACCTATAAACAGTAAAGAACGCCAACAAAGAATTGAAGGAAAGGCAAAATCTTCATTATACCCATATTATGGCGCGACAGGACAGGTAGGTTATATTGACGATTACATAACGGACGGAGAATATGTGCTGTTAGGAGAGGACGGCGCTCCTTTTCTTAATGCGTTTGCTGATAAAGCATATATTATCTCAGGTAAAACATGGGTAAACAATCACGCCCATATTTTACGATCAAAAACTAATAATAAATTCTTGTGTTATTATTTAAACAGTTTTAATTATAAAGGATATGTATCCGGAACAACTCGTTTGAAGTTAACACAGAATGAGATGAAGCGTATTCCAGTTCCAAACCCCGACGCTGAAACACAACACCGCATAGTCACCAAAATAGAAGAGCTTTTCTCACAGCTTGACAGCGGCGTTGAAACGCTCAGAAAGACTAAACAGCAGTTGGCGGTTTATAGGCAGGCGGTGCTGAAAGAGGCGTTTTCTAATTTGACAAAAACAGATACAATAAGAAATATGAGCGAGATTGTTACAAGCGGTTCAAGGGGCTGGGCTAAATATTACAGTAATAGCGGTGCAAGATTTGTCAGAATAGGAAATTTGACAAGAACAGGAATTGATATTGATTTTTCTGATACACAATATGTTTGTTTGCCTGATAAAGCCGAGGGGATTCGATCTAAATTAGAGCCAAATGATGTTTTAGTTTCGATAACTGCCGATTTAGGTAGTATAGGACTTGTACCGAACAAGATTGGAGAAGCATATATCAATCAACACATCGCCATGATAAGATTTAAAAATCCCGAGCAGGGTAAATTTATGGCTTTATATTTGCGTAGTGATTTAGGTCAGAAAGACTTGTTAAAAAACAAGAGAGGCGCAGGAAAACTTGGTTTGGGATTAGATGATATACGGGATTCAAAAGTACCTGTAATCAGTAATGAAGAAGCAAATCAAATCGTTTTAGAAATCGAATCCCGCCTTTCCGTATGCGACAGCATTGAAAAGACGGTAGATGAAGCCTTACAACAGGCGGAAGCGTTAAGACAAAGTATTTTGAAGAAAGCGTTTGAGGGAGAATTGATATAATGGAATATAAACAGTACTTTGTAGCATTTATTGATATTTTAGGCTTTAAAAACATGCTTAAAGATTATTCTTGCGATGATGTGTATCAAATATTTACTATATTTAAAAAACCGTTAGTTACTGTATTTAGAAACGGTGAAAGAATAGTAAATCCAAGTGATTTTGGATTTAAAGTAATGTCAGATAGCATCGTAATCTTTATAGATAAAGAAGAAAAAGAAGCACTATTTCAAATACTAGCAACGTGTATGCATTTTCAAGCTACACTTGCAAATCAAAATAAGCCTATTTTATTAAGAGGCGGGATAGTTTTAGGCAATTTTTATTTTGACGGTGATATTATGTATGGAAAAGCTTTATCTGACGCATATCTGTTAGAGGACAAAAATGCCAAATATCCAAGAATAATAACAACAAAATCTTTATTGTTGGAATATGGAAACGATGATTGTGAGGAAATAACATATGAAGATGATGATAGCTTTATTACTATTGATTACATAAATCATTTGTTTTCATTTTATAAACAAGGAGCACAGCCTTTTCTTTCATTTGAAGAACATGTATTATCAACATTAAATCAAGAAACGGACAATTCGATAAGAGATAAATACTTATATCTAAAAAATAGAATAAATGAAATAAAAAAATATAGAAAAATGGGTGAAGACAATGCCTGACAATTCAACAATAATCTCAAAAGTCTGGGGGCTGTGTAATCCGCTGCGGGACGACGGAGTTTCCTACGGCGATTACCTCGAGCAGCTTACATATCTGATATTCCTTAAAATGTCCGACGAGTATTCAAAGCCGCCGTATAAAAAAGAGACCGGTATCCCCGCTGGTTACGGCTGGACGGATATGAACGATCTCAAAGGCGCGGAACTTGAGGAAAAGTATAAGGCTATCCTCGAAAAGCTCGGCGGCGAGCCGGGGATTCTCGGAAAGATATTCTTTCAGGCAAACAACAAGATCAGCAACGCGTCTATCCTCTATCGGATAGTGCAGATGATTGACAAGGAAAAATGGGTCTCTATGTCCTCCGATGTCAAGGGCGAGATCTACGAGGGACTGCTGCAAAAGAACGCCGAGGATATCAAGAGCGGCGCCGGGCAGTATTTTACTCCCCGCCCTCTTATACGTGCAATGGTGAAGTGTCTGCGCCCCGAGCCGATGAAGACGATAGCAGACCCGTGCTGCGGCAGCGGCGGTTTTTTCCTTGCTGCACAGGAGTATATCGCCGGCAGCTATGAGCTTGACCGTGAGCAGAAAACGTTCCTCAAAAACAGCACTTTCTTCGGGAATGAGCTGGTTCTGGCGACATATAAGATGTGCCTTATGAACCTTTATCTGCATAATATCGGGGATATCTACGGTGACATTCCCGTGAAGAACGGGGATTCGCTGCTGCTCGACCCCGGCGACAGATATGACTATGTGCTGACGAATCCGCCGTTCGGGAAGAAATCCTCGATCACGCTTACCAACGAGGAGGGTGAGCAGGAGAGCGAGGATCTTGTATATAACCGTCAGGATTTCTGGACGACGAGCTCCAACAAGCAGCTCAATTTCGTGCAGCATATCAACACGATTCTGAAAGCCACGGGAAAGGCGGCTGTGGTAGTCCCGGACAATGTGCTGTTCGAGGGCGGTGCGGGTGAGACTGTGCGTGAGAAGCTGCTGAAAACTACCGATCTGCATACTATACTGCGACTGCCGACCGGAATATTCTACAAACCCGGTGTTAAGGCGAATGTCATCTTTTTTGACAAGCGCCCGGCAAGTCCCGAAACGCAGACTAAGGAAGTTTGGATATACGACCTGCGCACGAATATGCACTTCACGCTGAAAAAAGACCCGATGAGCGACGAAGATCTGAAGGATTTCATCGCCTGCTACAATCCCGATAACCGCCACGACCGCAAGGAAACGTGGTCGGAGGATAATCCCGAGGGCAGGTGGAGAAAATATAGCATTGACGAGATAATGTCGCGCGACAAGAAAAGCCTGGATATTTTCTGGATAAAGGATAAGTCGCTCGCAGACCTCGATGATCTGCCGTCGCCAGATGTGCTTGCTGATGATATTATTGAGAACCTTCAGAGCGCACTTGACAGCTTTGCGGAGTTAAAAGCAAAGCTGAAATAGAATGGAGTGATTTACATGACAGCAAATGATTTAGACCGCACCTGCGGCTTGACCGATGATGAAATGACCGAACGTTTCAAGGAGTCAATACGTATTGACAACGAGATACGCAAGATCAAGGGCTTACCTATCGCTAAATTTGACAAGGAAAAGAATAAGCCTTATCTTGAATATCCGGATGGGAGACGCGAATATGTCGGAGAATAAGATTTTACAACCGGAGGTTATTGTTTTTGCAGGACCGAACGGAAGCGGAAAGACTACAATAACAAAAATGGCACGTACAGTTGGCGATTACATTAATGCCGATGATATTAAGATGACTACACTATGTTCAGATATGGAAGCTGCACTAAAAGCTGAGGAATTACGCAACGCAGCAATAAATGCACATAAGGATTTCACTTTTGAGACTGTGCTTTCAACGGATAGAAACCTTAAACTGTTACAGAGGGCAAAGGCTGAGGGATACTTTATCCGTACTATCTATGTCCTCACGGCAATGCCGGAGGTTAATGTTATTCGCGTAAATGCTCGGCAAGCATTTGGCGGACATGGCGTGCCCGAGGATAAGATCAGAAGTCGCTATTCAAAAGCATTGGCACTTATCCCACAGCTTGTCGAGATCAGCGATATTGTTCATATCTATGATAATACTATTGAACCCTTCCGTATCTTCAAAAAACGTAAGGATGTTTATTATCATTGGGATAATGAATTCTGGAATTACGAAAAGATACAACAATTAACAGGAATATCTGATTATTCAAATTAAATACCGCCTGCCCAATAAGGGCAAGCGGCTGATGATATTAGTCTTTGAAAATATCGAGCATGAAAGCAGCACCAAGCCTGAAGCCTCTCTCAAAATCTTGTAATCCTTCGCAAGCAGCAGTGATATGTATCGCGTCTGCATACTGTTCTAGAAGTTCCTTACAATCAGGATACTTCGTCAAAAATTCTGTTTCGTACTTGTTGAGTTCTTCCTGCGCGTCAATGTATTGTTTGGTATTCGGAACCGGCATTGAGCAGGGACTGATTTCTCCATAGTAAAGACTTTCGATAAAACTTTTCATAGTGTTTCCTCCAACTTGTCGTAGGTTGTTATTACTGTAAAGATGTCGAAAGTCTTGTCCGTTATTTGTCCGTTAATACTACAAAAACTTACTAAAAATCGCCAATTAACCTTAAAAGTTAAAGCAAGCTGAACCCGCATAAATAAAGGGATAGAGCAATATGCAATAAGTTAGGATAATTAGATCAGCTAATTCAAGTCCCGTCACTCAGACCATATAAATGCGATTGTAGAGCCTTTTACAGCGAGCCGCTGTTAGAGGCTCTACTTTCTTTTTGCCCGAGTTCTTCCACTTTTCTTCCACCTTGAAATTTCTCCCGGAAAAAACTACTTAATTTTTTCAAAGTTTATACAGATCTTCGAGTTCCTCGGCCATCAGCTTTTTACGCTCTTTACTTATATGAGTGTAGATATTTGAGGTCGTCTCGATGTCGCGGTGGCGTAACCAGTTCTTGATCTTTTCGATGTCCCAACCGAGGTCAAATAAAACGCTGGCAGCCGAATGGCGAAGATCATAGAATCTCATCGGCGGCAATCCCGCATTTTTTAATTTTCTCTGGAACGATCTTGTAAAACCGTCAGGACGATAATAGCGACCGTCAGGATGGCAGAACACATACCCCTTTTCCTTATAGGCATTGCCATAGATCTGTCTATACTCATCCTGTTCAGCTTTACGACCGAGGAGAATCTTGCGTACCTGCGGAAGCATCTGAAATACGGCATTGCTTTCTTCTGTTTTGGGCTTGTCACTCTCAATAATCGTAATGTTCTTCACGAGCGTGCTCTTGATCTCGAAGGTGTTTTCCTCAAAGTCAACATTCTCCCACTTCAAACCGAGAACCTCGGACTTCCTGAGACCATAGAAGAGTGCCATATAAACTATAGGCTGTATCGGATCGTCCTTAAAAGCATCGAGAACCTTCTGAGCTTCTTCCTTAGTCATGTAGACCTTCTTGACCTGTTTCTGCCCCTTGACTCTCGGCACCTTAAGGTCAACAGCAGGATTGAGCTCAATAAGTCCGTTTACTCTTGCATCAGCCAGACTGAGCTTTACGACAGATGCGATTTTCTTTATGGTCGCCGTAGCCAGACCCTCACCTGTACGCTTGTTGCCGTGCTTGCTGAGATACTCATAGAATTCCGATATGTTTTTGGGCGTCATATCGTTGAATGTAAACTTTCTCTCTTCAAAGTAAGGCTTGATATGGGTGTCGATCACTGCGCTGTACGCCTGCCAACTGCTGAGTTCGATCTGATCCTTACGCTTTTCATGCCAGCTTGTAAGATATTCGCTATAGATAACCTCGCTGGGATCCTGCCCGGTTTCAAGATATGAGTACTCGTCAATATATTTGTCGAGTTCTTTTTTTACGAGCATTTTGTTGCCCTTTTCTTTCAGACCGGTGGAAATCCACTTACGCTTTCTTCCTTCTGTAGTGTAGTATGTGAGCACTACATACATAATGCCTTTCTTTACCTGAATATGTGCAGTCATTATTCCTCCTTCCTGAATATGTATCTTGCTACTACTATTATAACACAGATACGAATATTCCTCAACTGTACTAAATGCTCAATAATTCTATTACTGACTTCTTAGGAATTATGAACTTTTTACCAACCTTGACAGATTTAATGAGTCCATCTCTCAAAAGTTCATACGCTTTGTCTTTCCCAATTTTAAGCATTTCACATAACTGCGCCACACTTACTACATCAGGATATTTTTCAAACATATTTATCACCTCCTACATATATTATGATTACGCAAGATGACAAACGAGTAAGGAAACGAACAAAAAACGGCTAAATCCACCCTTTCAGGATATACCTGTGTCGAATTTAGTCATAAAAACGGTTTTTGTGGTATATTTCAGGTCAGTCTTTAATAGTTCTTTCCCGTAATCATAATAAATACAGAAGGAGGCTGATGCTATGAAGAAACTTATACTTATCTTTGCCATGTCCGTAGTCATACTCGGCACGGTATGGTACTTCAAATCCACAACACCCGCCGAGCGAAACGATACTGTACAATATAATAAAGGTGCAGGTGTCTGGTGGGATACTACTATGTGGGCCAATGTCAAGACCGATACTGATTTGATACTTGACCCCGACATACCGCCAAACTATATCCCCGTCTTAGGTTTAGAGGAGACATATATGGTCTTGAACGAGGACGGAACTGTCAACCGCTATCGTAGGCGAGTAAAGGATGAAGCCGGAAACTGGGTATGGAGTGATATTATCGAGGACGATATGCCCGTTTCCTTCTGCCCGAGTGCCGTAGATGACGATATTTACTCATATATAGGCAGCAGCGGGGAGGAAGAACTGTACAGGTATGTCCGTAACGGTGATGACTCATATGCTTTTGTGCCTATTGACTGGAACGGGGAAGAAATAGGGTACGAAGTGCCGCCGGGAGAGCATATACCCGATAACTTTGTGCTTGTGGACGGGAACATATATGCCTCGCTTGATGACCACGGGGTAATAGTCAAGCTGTGGGAGCGAAATATTAACGAACTCGGTGCAATCTACTGGCAGGAGATACATCGTCCGTACCAGATAGCCGGGTCAGGTATAACCGATCCCTTTCCAAACTGGGATAATAATCACCTCTCCCCCGTTACGACTCAAATAACGTCATCGGAATCAACTGAATCGACATCGGTAACACTTCCGAACGGGGTCTCTTTAAGCGAAGGACAGACCTGTTCAACCGAGACATTTACCGAAAGCAAGACGACCGGAGGCTGGAAAGTCACTTACGATACCGTGTACACATATATCTATAATGCTGACGGCTCTTTGTTTGCCACCTACATGGACGGTCCGAACGAGGTCGAGCGAGTACAAGTTGTTGAGCAGCGCTCCGATCTGAGTGCGGAAATAGCTGCTATCGAGCCCAATATACTGGCAGAAGTGATAAGAGTCACCGCCGGATTAACTTACAAAAGAGAGATTTCTGCGTCCGTACTTGCCGGGCTGAACGGTTACAGGACGGAAAACGGCATAGTGCCGCTTTCCATGAACTATGACAGCGATGCAGGGCGTTTGGCTGAGATATACGCCGCTGATATGGCAAAATATAACTCAGGCGATATCGAGTCCCCTCTTTACGGAACCATAGAAGATCTCGCCGCACGGTAATACAGCACCGTCTCAGCCGAGCCGGTGCTGTATTATTTTATTGACATGATATTTGTTTTGGTGTATAATACCGATATGGTAAATGAAAATTAGGATTTTTCCTTACAAGCGAACTAAACCGGAGGTATTTATGGCAAAGAGAGAATTGAAGCTCCACGCAGTTGTTGCACCCACAGAAACAGTCATCGTGTCGGCTTATGACAAGGGCGGCAAAGCCGATGCCTGCACACTGGCTTTTTATATGGTCAGCAGTCACAAGCCGCCGTGTGTGACTGTCGCAATAAACGCGACAGCAAAGCGGAAAACTCTGCAAAGCATACTTGAAAGCAGGGCGTTTGTCGTCGGTTTTCCGAGTACAGACCAGATAACCGAAGCGGATTATCTCGGAGTTGAGTCGGGATATAACGCGGATAAGCTGAAAAACTGCGGATTTACCACATCTGACGCAAGAACTGTCCACGCTCCCGTGATAAACGAACTGCTCCTGTCACTGGAATGTGAGCTTGTACATTCCGTGACTGTCGGCAGCCACACCCAACTTACAGGCGAGGTGAAGAATATACTTGCCGACGAAAGCATCTTGAATGAAAAAGATAAAATAATGCTCGACAGGTTAAAACCGATCATATACAATGAGGAAGAAGTTGTGTATATGTCTGTCGGTGAGAAGGTCGCCGACGCATTCCGGACAGGCGCGGAATTCAAGAAGAAGCTGAACGGGGATAAGCAATGATCTATATAATAAGGCACGGAAAGACCGAGCTCAACAAAGCAAATGTCCTTCAGGGGCGCAGCAATTATCCGCTCAATGATGAAGGTATAAAACAGGCTGAAAAAGCAGCCGGAGCATTGAAAGAAATTGACTTTTCTTATGTGTTTTCAAGTCCGCTTATCCGTGCGATCCAGACTGCGGAGATCGTCGCGCCGAACAGTGAGATAACCGTCGATGACCGCCTTATCGAAATGGATTACGGGCAGTATGAAGGCACAGATTTGAGTAATATGCCGCCGGAAATAAAGACATTTTTCAGCGATTTTATCCATAATCCTGCACCTGCGGGAATGGAGCAGCTTGCCGATGTTGTCAAGCGAACGGGAGCATTTCTTGAGGAAATAAGCGGTCTCACGGGCAATGTCCTTATCTCAACTCACGCTATTGCTATGAAAGGTATTCTTGAATATTTGACTCCGGAGTCACATGGGAGCTACTGGTCAAAATACATAGGAAACTGCGCTGTATATGCAGCGGATAACAATGCCGGACATATTGGCGTTCCGGCTGAATATAAAATAATGAAATGTTAAAACTTTGGAGATTATCGAAACTATATGGCAGATTTAACAGAACAATTCAAAACGGAAAAACCGTATAAGCTTATCTTGAAGCTGGCGCCGCCCGTTATGCTGGCGCAGCTTATACAGGCGCTTTACAATATAATAGACAGCTTGTTTGTCGGCAGGTATTCCGATTCGGGTCTGACGGCATTATCTATCATCTATCCGATACAGCTTCTGATGATCGCATTGGCAGTAGGGACCGGTGTCGGTATCAACACCGTTATGGCTGCAAAGCTGGGAGAAGGAAAAAAGAATGAAGCGGATGAATATGGCGGAGTGGGAACACCGCTTGCTGTTATTCTTTGGTTTTTATTTGCTCTTGTCTGCTGGTTTATCATGCCGTTTTATGCAGGAATTTCAACTGATTCCCCGGAAGTCATTGCAGATGTTGTACTGTACGGCAGGATCGTGTGTATTTTCAGCTTCGGGCTTTTTCTCGAAAGCATCTGGACAAAAATACTGCAATCGGGCGGCAATATGAAAACACCTATGTTTGCTCAGATCATCGGCGCGGTCGTTAATATCGTTCTCGACCCTATACTGATCTTCGGTTATCTGGGACTTCCGGAAATGGGGATCGCCGGTGCTGCTTTGGCAACGGTCGCGGGACAGATAGTCGCAGCACTGATCGTTATGAAAAAGGGGTTCAGGAGATCGCCTCCGGTGAAGCTCTATCGTGAGCATATAGCACAGATATACCGTTTAGGTACTCCGAACATACTTATGCAGTCGGCATATACTTTTTACATATTCGGGCTTAACCTTATCCTTGCGGGATTCTCTGACCAGGCGGTAACGACACTCGGTCTGTATTACAAATGGCAGACTTTTTTCTTTATCCCGCTCGGTGCGATGCAGACCTGTATCGTTCCGATCGTCAGCTACAATTACGCCGCAAGGAACATCGACCGCTGTAAAAAGACGCTTATTTCCTCCATTGTTTTCGGAGTATGTCTCATGGCGGTGGGAACGCTTTGCTTTGTTTGTGTTCCGACCCAGATGCTGAGCGTTTTCACATCGGATAATGATGTTATAGAGATCGGACGTATCGGATTTCGTTTTGTTGGTGTCAGCTTCATACCGATGGTGACATCGCTTATCTTTCCGGTTTTCTTTCAGGCTGTTGGTTCAAGCCTGAAAAGCTCTCTCCTTACCGTGATACGCACCATTGTACTCTTTGTTCCGCTCGGCTTTTTGTTCTCGCGATTTGGACTTGACCGGTTCTGGCTGACTTTTCCGGTAACGGAGGTTCTGACGAGCTGTGTGGGAGTGCTGTTTTACCGGGGATTTCTTAATTCCGATTATGTGAAAGCAAATCTGCAAAAGCTTTTGGACGAACAGGAAACCCCTGTCATGCAAAAATCAAAGCCCGGCGTTATCATAACCATAGCAAGAGAGCACGGCTCGTCCGGCAAG
>CAMVGH010000066.1 GCA_947166945.1 uncultured Clostridia bacterium | reverse complement strand
TTTTATTTATAGCATTAAGATTATCAAATATAAAAACATAAAAACGATAAAAATCGAGAAAGGCCGTACTCCCACAGAGCAAGATTAGGAACTCTATAACTCCATTATCAACAAGCTCACCCTGACTGACGCTGACCGGGAAGAGCTGGCAAGACTTTATAAGAAGTATACTGAACACTGACATCACTTTTGTGCTCCCGCTCCCAATTTGAGAAAAGAACGCTGCACTAAAGCGCAAAAGTGTGGGGAAAAGGGATGCCACTAACCTACTATGTAAGTGAAAATGGATATTTGCCACCATTGAGTCCGGCGAAAGCGAAAATCGGTAACAGTCAAATAATCCACGTCCCATAAAAACACAGCCCTGCTGATTGGCAGGGCAAACATTCATTTATCACCTTTAAATTTAAGCACATCATCGACATACCGGATCATATCTTTGTATTCGATCTCAGCTTTTTTCAGAGGTATAGATTTAAGAAAGCCGATAAAAGCGTTTATCTTTTCGTATTGGTATGATTCTGTCTGAAAACTACAGTGGCATTTTGTACAATCAAGACAGGGTTCATGCTTGATAATATACTCATGTTCCGGATGTCCATAAACTACTGTTTCTGAAATTTTCAACTTCAATGGTGAGTGACAAGAATAGCATTTATCAAAGACTTCTTTCATTTTGAGTCCTCCCATGGCAGCATGATGGTTCCTGCAGGATTTGAGAAAAGCCTTGTCAGATATTCTTCTGCATCAAGCCCGTTCTCCTGTGCGGTCGAGATCACAGAGTAAAGCGCAGCACTGCATTTTGCTCCGTTCGAGGTATTACTGAAAAGCCAATTTTTTCGACATATGGTAAACGGTCTGATCGCATTCTCGGCACGGTTATTATCTGTCGGGATGCAGCCGTCCTCAAGGAAAGTATACAGATATTTCTTCTCATTCAGGGCATACCGTACAGCATCGGACAGCTTGCTCTTTCCGCTGACCTGCAAAGTTTCAAGCCACACAAAGAACTCGTCCAGCAAAGGCTTAACATTCGCAAGACGCCGTTCATATCTTTCCTCAGGACTGAGTTCTTTTAACTTCTTTTCTTCATGATAAATAAGGTCACAGAACTCAACGCCTTTTGCCGCCGCAGATGTTGCACGCATATTCTTATCCACAGGCATTCCTGATATATCTGTTCAGCTTGTTGCTCTGACGGCGGTTCCACTCGCTGTCAACGAGAAGTCCCAAGCGTTCATCAAATCCAAGCTGTGAGTAGCTGCCGGAGTCTTCCAGCTGGCGCTCCAGTTCGGAGGCAAACGCGTTCATCTTCATTGCGCGAAGGCGCTCGACCGTGCTGTTATCAAGCATTGCCGTCACCGCCCTTCTTCCAGTAAGCAGCTCCGCGTGTTATGCCATACTCGCTGCTGTTGTCAGTGGTTTCAGCAGATTTATCCGGATCTTTGCCGTTCCTTAAAATGGTGGCAATAGTACGAGCAGAGGGTGATGACGAGAATGCTCGTATGCGCTCACAAGCGGCTTCCAGCTTGGCTTTGCCGTATCTTTCACCGAGCTTTTTAAGGCTTACACAATCCTTGTAGCCCTGCTCGGGAGCACTGCCGGAAGTCAGGAAGTGATTGACAACAGCCTCGGTTGATTCACCAACACCGCACGCCCAGTCCCTGAATTCATCGGCTTTGTATTCCAGATACCTGCGGTGGTTATCGGGCATATGTTCGGACTTCACAACAGGCTGTGAGCAGTAGCTTTCAAGCCTTTTATGAGAAGTCACGCGGCTGCCCTTGAAGAAGACCTCGACAATGTTCTTAGTCAGTCTGACCTGCACCTGCTCACCGATCAGGTCGAACGGGACAGAGTATTTGTTCAAGCCGTCCGAGACCAAATAATCACGTCCGACACTCTGCTGACGCCATATTGCAGGCTTGTAAGGGCGCGTCGGGAGCGGCAGCATGAACTCTTTTTCTTCCGAAAGATACGCTTCTCTGCGGTTGCCGCGACGCTTTTGGAATGGCTTTGTGTTTATTGCCTCAAGCCGCTCTGCGACTGCGTTTCTGACCTCTGCAAAGGAAAAGAACCTCTGCTCACGGAGCGCTGCGGATATCCACGTTGTCGTGAATCCGACCGACTTTTCTACAAGCCCTTTGTCCTGCGGCTTGCGGACTCTCGCGGGAACTATCGCAGTCCCGTAATATTCTGCAAGCTCGCGATAGCTTTCGTTGAGTTGCGTATCATAGCGGGTATTAGCGACAACTCCGGTTTTCAGGTTGTCCGGAACGAGGATCCTCGTCACGCCGCCGAAATATTCATAGGCGTGAACATGGCACAGCAGCCAGTTTTCCTGCTTCATATCCGTGCAGGCCTCAACATAGATGTAGCTGCTGCAAGGCAGCGCCGCGACAAACAGGTATGCCTTGTATTCCTCGCCTGTCACTGAATCATAGTAAGGGATAGTGCCTCCCGCCGCACAAACTTGCTTTGTGCCATCTACACTGCATGATATCGCCGGGCTTGTGGGTCACACGCATAGTTGCCTTAGTGACCATTGCCCAGCGGCGGTATTTATCTCCGAACTGCGTGCTCATGTACGGCGTTTCGCCGTTTGCATAAGCTTTCTCGCAGTATTCCTGCCACAGCAGTGTCAGCGTTACACCTTTCTTTGACAGCTCACGATGAATGTACTCGTAGTCAGGCTCAGCGTAATGCTTTCCGGCTGTCTGACGCTCAGGATACAGCAGCTTTTCGAGTTCGGCGTTTGTTACGCTCTCATTAAGCGGGGCTGTGATACCGTACTTCTGCGCAAGCTCAAGAACATCCTTGACCGTATGATGTGAATGTCCGACGCTCACCGCAATCTGTCTCAAGCTGTACTTTTCAGCACTAAGCTTGAGAATCGTTTTGTAGTCCACCATTTGATAGACCTCCTTGATATGTAGTCACGCTTTGCGTGCCATATCAAGTATATCACATTTTACCGGGCAGTCAGCGGCAGCAGTGGGCAAAAAGTCCGTGCACGTGTGGCAGTCCGAGCGGTATATACACTGTTGCCGCTGCTTGGTTACCGACCTCTTTCGCAAGCTTTATTGCCTGCTTTTTGAATTCTTCATCGTATTGTTTTGCTGTTCCTATTTTGACACGCTCCTTTGTTTTTTATTATACTTTGTTTGCTTGGATTGTGTCAAGTTTTATTATACAATATCATTAACAGAACGGCTGTCCGAGTTGACAGACCCGAGAAGGCAGTATGGAAACATACGGCATAAGCTTGAAGACATAATCGCGATAGGATTATGCACAGTAATATGCGGAGGCGAGGACTTTGTCGATATGGAGGATTTCGGCAGAGAGCGCGAAGAATTTCTGCGCAAGCTGATTATTGCATTGCTCTCAAGGAAAACCAGCCAACACTATTTAAAGATACCGAGGACTATTTCCTTGATTTTTCAGCCGACAGCGAGAAAAATATCACTTCCGAAAAAGGACACGGAAGGATCGAAACGCGAGAATACTATCTTTCCACTGAAATTGGCTGGCTTGAACAGCGCAGCGAATGGGTGAATCTGAAAGCACTCGGTATGGTGCGCTCAAAAACCATTGAGAATGAAACAGAGAGCCAATATACCCGATATTTTATCACTTCTTTGACGGATATCAACGAATTTGCCTACGCCGTCCGAAAACATTGGTCTATTGAAAATCAGTTGCACTGGTGTCTTGATGTTATTTTTAGGGAAGATGCTGCGCGAGCTCGAAAAAGACAATTCGCCGCTTAATATGAATATACTGCGTAAAACCGCCCTGTCACTGCTTAATCAGGATAAATACGGTCGTTTAAGCAAGAAACGTATGCGTTTCAAGGCTTCCCTTAATCCTGAGGTGCTCTTTGCTGTACTTCTTTCCCGAAAAAAGTAAATGCTGTTGCCGTGTTATTGAGCGGATACCCCTTGACAACTTCCCCCGAATATGTTACAATATCATCAGTAACATATTCGGGGGCTTTTATAACATGGAGAGTATAAGAATAGCAGCGTACACGAGAATATCCGTGGACACAGAGCTTGACAAGGACAACACAAGTATCGAGAACCAAAAAGCAATCATCGGCGAGTATTGCAGACTTCATTTCCCGACAGCAAATGTTGATTATTACGAAGACCGCGACCGTTCTGGCTATACGTTTGAGCAGCGACCGGGGTATATGCAGCTCCGTCCGATGTTGTTTGACCACGCCTACGATATATTCATAATCAAGGATCTGAGCCGCTTCTCCCGACGAACAGGGAAGGGGCTTGCTGAATTTGAGGACATTATCGAGACAGGGATAAGGATAATAGCGATAGGTGACGGAGTTGACTATCCGGCAAGTGACGACTGGATGAAGATAAAGCTGTACTTCTTTGTGAACGAAATGCCTGTCACAGACGCGAGCAAAAAGGTCAGCGCTGTCATTCAGAGCCGTCAGAACAAGGGTGAGTGGATATGCAGCATACCATACGGTTATGTGATGAAGAATGCAAAAAAGGGCATCTTTGAGATAGACGAACCCGCTGCAGCTATCGTCCGCGAGGTATTCAGACTGTACAACGAGGGGTATGGCTACAAGAAGATAGCCAACTTCCTCACAGACAAGCATTACCCGACCCCGCGAATGAGGCAGAGGGAGCTGATAGAGCATGACGGAGGCGAGTGCAAATTGAAGGTGAAGGATGAGTGGAGCATAATCACGATTCAGAAGATGCTGGAGAATGACTTCTACATCGGTACACTCAGACAGCATAAGTGGCAGCGTACAAAGATAAACGGCTCCGATATGCGTACAGACGAGAGCGAGCATATAGTTTTTGAGAACCACCACCCTGCGATAATCGAGTACAGCGTATTCTCAATGACGCAGGAGTTGATGAAGCAGCGCACAACGTGCAGCTACCGCGGTGTGAAAAAGTACGACAATATGTACACGGGAATGATGTTCTGCGGGGACTGCGGCTCACCGATGTTCTCACGCAGCCGCCCTGAGCTTAGACCTGCTTATATCTGCGGTGCTTATCAGAAACGCGGCACGGCAGCCTGTACATCGCATCACATACGGACAGAGGTGCTTGACGATATACTGAAATCATACATTCTGAAAGTCCGTGACAACTCTGCGGATATGCTTGAAATACTCGAAGAGTCGATACGCAATGAGGAAACGGCGACCCGTGACAGCTTTGCGGCCGCTGAACAGCTCACCGAGCTCATGGAGCGTGAAAGGGAAGAGCTTAAACAGCTTATAAAGCAAAAGACCCGTGATGTGCTTAAAGCGGGAGACAACGCCTCGCTGATAGAGCAGACGTATGATGAGCTTATAAGTGATGCGCAGGACAGGATAGACGGCTTGCAGAACCAGATCATTCTTGCGGCGGACAGCGCGAACACGGTGATACGCGCCAACCGTGCCGCAAAGAGTGTTATGCAGGTATTTGACGACATACTGCAAAAGGACAGTCTCGACAAGCGCGACATAAGTCTTATCGTTGACCGCATACTGGTGTTTGAGGATCACATAGACGTGAAGCTGAAAGCCGACATCGACAGCATACTGCACATCGACACAAGCAAAGGTGAAGTCATAAATTTTGAGCAAGGCACGGCGGATATCGAAATAGCCCAATCCTCCCGCAACCGGAAGGACAAGATCTACCGTGTCAATGTTGTCAGTGACGGCGACCCTTTGGAAATATTCACGAATGCGGAGGGTGAAGTCATATTCAAAAAATACTCTCCGGTGGGGGACATAACAGAACTTGCCTCCCAGTATGCGGAGGTGCTTGCCAAAATAGGCGGGTGTCCTGCTGCAATATGTGACCGTGACCATGTTATTGCAGTGTCCGGAATGCAGAAGAAAGAAGTGCTGGAACGGCGTGTTTCAAGCTCGCTTGAAGATGTCATCGAGACCCGAAAACCTCTCGTTTATGCCTCATTGGAGGATAAACGCATCAATCCCATCGAAGGTGTTGACAAGTATGCAATAGCCTGTGCGCCGATCGTTGCGCAGGGTGATGTGAACGGCGCTGTGGTCATGCTTTCCGGTACAGGGACAGAATATGCAACACCCGAACAGACCGCTTTGGTAAAGGCGGCGGCTATGTACTTTTCTAAACAAATGGAAGAATAAAAAACAGACTGTCAGTTCGTAATGAACCGGCAGTCTGTTTTGTTTGCGGCATTATTCGGAATTAACCCCGTCATTTTGAACAGGAGAGGCTATATAGTCAATTTTTATCTCGCACTGGTCACTTCCTGTTTCCTGCATGAACCAGTTCCGTATCGTATCAAGCCTGTAGTTGTCGATCGGGCGTGTAGTCTCCGCAGTCAGAACAGCATAGTACCCTTCTCCCATATTCATATATCCGCAGGCAACATTTCTCAGTTCGGTAAAAATAGAAGATGCTTTTTCCGCTGTGTCGGAGAAATCGACAATACTCTGAGCCTGTTCCTGTAATGCTTCATACCGTTTTTGCAGTTCAGCATATTCATTATCTTTCTGTAAAGAGATATCTGCGATCTCTTGCTGCTGCCGTTCAATTATCTCATTCAGTTCGTTGATCTTGCTCTCCTGAACTGCAATAGTTATTTTTTCCGCGTCGTTTGTTTGAGAAAGATCGGGTATCATATTCTGCGTGACACGAAGAGTATAGTCGGTAAGTCCGTAATTAGCCATCTGAGCCCGCAGCGTATCTATAGTCTGGTCGGAGATATGTTCACCGATTATTGCAATGCTGATGACCTTATTTTCTTTGTCCGTATCGGACTGTACTACCTGGGAATCCGAAAAAATGAATTCATTGTTTATGTAGTTGGAGATATTGTTGTCAATAACAGAGTTGACAACAGTATTTGCTCCGATGTAAACACTGGGTATTATCGCTATGACGGTTATTGCAGTGACCACGGCGTTGACGCGTTTCTGTCCGTCGGAGGTGATATCGGTCATTTTGGGTATTCTCAGCAGAACTGCTATAAGAGCGGTCGAAAGTGCTATAAATAAAGTGTTGATAAGAAACAGATAACCGGCGCCGAGAATGAATTTGAAATCACCCCGTGCAATACCGTATCCGACGGTGCAAAGCGGCGGCATAAGAGCGGTCGCTATAGCAACGCCCGGGACAACATTTCCCTTTACCCGGCGGGTATTTCCTATCATTCCTGCCATACCGCCGAACAGGGCTATCATAACGTCCCATATAGTCGGGCTCGTACGTGCGATCATTTCTGTTGTCGGCTCGGACAGCGGCGAGATGAGAAAATATATTGTTGATGTAACAAGGCTTATAACAACCTGCGTACCAAAACGGGTCGCCGCTTTAGCGAGAAGGGAAAGATCACGGACAGCGAGCGAGTATCCCATAGACATAATACCGCTCATCAGCGGCGAAACAAGCATTGCACCGATGATAACAGCGGTGGAATTCACATTGAGTCCGATAGACGCGATGAAAACCGCAAGCATGAGGATCCACATATTGGAACCGTGTATTTCGGTATTCTCGTGCATCATGGTATTGATGTCACGATATGTCATCATATCTCCGCGCATATCGAGAAGGTTCTTGAAGTAACGTCTGATACCCGAAACCTGCTTAACTTTCTTCTGAACCTCTTCGTTCTGTTTAAGTTCGGATCTTATAATTTCAGCTTCGCGGTGTATTTCTTCCCGTCTTTCCTGTATTATATCCTTGTTCATTTATGTTGCCTTTCCGTATGAATATGCTGCTGATATTATAACACATATATCCGGAAAATGTCAATATTGTGTATAAACAGCAAAAAGACCGTCCATTACAGACGGTCTTTCGATAACAAGTATTTATTCAAACATAGCGGTCGAAAGATATCTTTCACCTGTATCGGGAAGCAGAGCAACTATAGTTTTGCCTTTATTTTCGGGACGTTTAGCGAGCTGTATAGCCGCATAGAGTGAAGCACCTGATGAAATGCCGACAAGCACACCTTCTGATCTGGCGATAAGTCTGCCAGTCTCAAACGCGTCTTCGTTAGCTACGGGGAAGATCTCATCATAGATCTTTGTGTTGAGAGTATCGGGAACGAAGCCGGCACCTATACCCTGTATTTTATGGGGACCGGACTTTCCTTCGGAAAGGACAGGACTGTCCTTAGGCTCTACAGCTACAACTTTTACAGACGGCTTCTTTGATTTTAAGTACTTGCCGACGCCGGAGACAGTTCCGCCTGTGCCTACACCGGCAACGAAGATATCAACATTTCCGTCGGTATCGTCCCATATCTCCACACCTGTGGTAGCTTCATGTACGGCGGGGTTTGCGGGGTTAGTGAACTGGGAGGGAATAAAGCTGTCAGGGATCTCTTTCGCGAGTTCTTCAGCTTTTGCAATAGCACCTTTCATGCCTTTTGCGCCCTCGGTCAGAACAAGTTCGGCACCGTAAGCTTTCATAAGTTTCCTGCGCTCGATACTCATGGTTTCGGGCATTGTTATTATGAGCCTGTATCCTCTTGCGGCAGCAACGGAAGCAAGACCTATACCGGTATTACCACTGGTAGGTTCTATTATCACGCTGCCGGGCTTGAGTTTTCCGGAAGCCTCCGCGTCGTCGATCATACCTTTTGCGATACGGTCTTTTACACTTCCTGCGGGATTGAAGTATTCGAGTTTTACAACCAGTCTGGCTTCAAGTCCGAGGTTCTTTTCGATGTTTTCGAGTTCGAGAAGGGGAGTGTGTCCGATGAGGTCTGAGATTTTTTTGTAGATTGCCATGGTGTTGTTCTCCTTTTTAATGAATATAAATAAAAGTGAATATTGTATTTTATTGGGGGTCATTCTTACAGATGTTTACGCAGATCAATTGCAACATCGTCTGATTAAAATAAACATATCTCTTATAATTCCTATCTGATTGGTATGCTTATATTATATCATGTCATTATCCGTTTGTCAATAGTTTTTTGAAAATTTCTTAAATTAATGAAAATATATTGCAATTTACGACATATTATGCTATAATAAATATAATTATAGTTATGCTCTGAAGACGATGCAGCGGCCGATCAGCCGGTCACTGTTCAGTTTTGCACCAATGCTGGTATATTTTAATATATCAAGCGGAAAAGAAGTGATATAATGGACGAGAATGAAAACCTGGAAGACGAACAGTTCAATTCAATGCTTTCAGCCGCGCAGAAACAGGTCGGGGTAAATACACCTGCCCCTTCGGAGGAAGAACCACAGCCGGGAGGCGGCACCGGAAAACTTTCTCAGGCACAGATAGAGGCAATGCTTGCGCTTAACAGCGATACGTTTGACACCGGTGATTCTGCGGATAACAACAAAGGAGAAGATAATACGGTTTCCGGCGAGAATAATGAGGCTAACGCCGGACAGACGGATAACAGCGAAGAAGCCGTGGTTATGACACCGCCGGTACAGGACGAAGACGCTGATATAGCGGACAGATTCCGTGCGCAGATAGATGCCGAACGTCAGGAAAATACTGAACCGGCTGCTGGGGACGGAAAAAAGAAAAAGAAAAAAGAGAAGGCTCCAAAAGAGAAAAAGGAGAAAAAACCTCTCGACCCTGTCACATTGTGGAGAATACTTACTGTAGCTGCTGCTGTTGTAGCGCTCGCCCTTGGTTTCTGTATATGTCTGCTGATGTTTACCGATGTGATAAAATCCGGAAATGATCAGTTTGCGATACGCGCAGCCAACGCTGTGAACAGTAAACTGCGTATGAATACGGATTTTTATGTTTGCAGAGCGTACGTCAATAACGGAACTCTCGCCGACGAATGTATGCTTTACGGTTATACGAGCTATGAAGGCAAAGAAAAACTGGATATGTACCGGGTCGTCGTTGAAAAAAATGCTCCGTCCATTGTGAATATCTATTATACAATAGATGAGAACAGTACGGAATATATTGCGATGAAAAACAGCGACAACAGCAAGGATCGTATCAGCGCAAGCCAGCTGAAATATCATTCCGACGCTATCTATGCAGCCGATATGGAGATACAGATAAATTCTCCCAAGTGGGAGAAGATAGACTGTGCTATGCTGAACAAGAATATAACTTCGGTACAGTCAAGGTGATGAATGGGAGGGGAAAAGGAAGAATATAATGGTAATGCTTAAATATACTCTGCCTCAGATGTTTTTTATGTTTTTTATATTCTGCAACATTGGCTGGGTGCAGGAATCAACAATAGAATCGGTCTATCATAAACGTCCGATCAACAGAGGCTTTCTGAAAGGACCGTACATACCTATATATGGTATCGGCGGAATGACGATGCTGATACTCTGTACTCCGTTCAGAGAGAACGGATTCATGGTGTACATTGTGGGGCTACTGAGCTGTACGGTGCTTGAATACACGGTTGGCTGGCTCATGGAGACATTGTTTCACAAACAGTTCTGGGACTACAGTATGCTGCGTTTCACATACAAGAACAGGATATCGCTGGTTTCTTCGCTGTTCTGGGGATTGCTTTCGCTGTTCATGGTTTATATCCTGCACGGAATAATGGACGCGCTTGTTACATTCTGTGATCCGAAGTTCATTCTTGCTTATGATTTTGCTATGATGATCGCTATGTCTGTAGATACGGCGATAAGTATAAGTTCGCAGATCTCTTTCCGCGAAAAGCTGAAAGCCCTGCCTTATGAAAAGGCAAAACAGCTGATGACCGAGAAGTTCATTCAGTTGGGCGGCGCTGTGGCTAAAAGACGTGAACGTTTCAATGTGCTTCTGTCCAAGATGAAGTTCAATGTTGAAGCGGACGATACCGATGATGATTATGAGGAGTTTTATGGCGAGAACGACGAACAACAGGATACAAGCGAAAGCTGACAGGGAACTGTTCCGTAGGACTGTACGATCAATGGCGCGCAATGAAAAGGTCCAGTCCACGCGTAAACTGACTCAGCACGGAAATGTTTCTGTTTTCGCACACTCTGTAGCTGTTGCTCATTACAGTGTCAAACTGGCAAGAGCGCTGAAACTGGAGTGTGATAAACGCAGTCTTATACGCGGAGCGATGCTGCATGATTTCTTCCTGTATGACTGGCATAAGATGCACAATGCCGGAGACGGGCTGCACGGGTTTGCTCATCCTACTACCGCTTCAAAGAACGCCGTCCGTCATTTCCGGCTTAACAAGCGTGAGCTGGATATCATCAGAAAACATATGTGGCCTTTGACGCTTACAAAGATGCCGAAATACAGAGAGAGCTGGCTGGTGTGTGCTGCGGACAAATATTGTTCTCTCATGGAGACATTTCATCTCAACAATTATGATGACCATACTTTTCTGAGATAAAATTGCTATAAATTTATCAATATATTGTGTTTTTTTACAAAATACCCTTGACAAAATTCTACATATATGTTAAAATACTGATATCGACAAATAGGTTATCCTTATCAAGAGCGGTGGAGGAAACGGGTCCTGAGAAACCGCGGCAACCTGCGTGAAAGCAAAGGTGCCAATTCCCGCACCTGTAAAGGTGGAAGATGAGGGAGTTTAAAGTAAGGTTTGGCTCCCCGGAAGGGGGCTTTTTTGTTGAAATAAATTGCAAAAAAAGAAAGGAAAAAGAAATGGCAAGATTTTTATTCACTTCAGAAAGCGTGACCGAAGGACATCCCGATAAGATCTGTGACAAGATCTCCGACAGCATCCTTGATGCAATGCTCGAGCAGGATCCTATGTCGAGAGTCGCGTGCGAGACCTGTACAACAACGGGACTTGTAATGGTAATGGGTGAGATCACGACAAAGGCGGTCGTTGATATCCCCGCTATTGTTCGCCAGACTGTAAAGGAAATAGGTTATGACAATGCGGAGTATGGTTTTGACTGCAATACCTGTGCTGTAATGACCACACTCGATAAGCAGAGTCCCGATATAGCAATGGGTGTTGATAATGCTCTTGAAGGCAGGGAAGAGAATGCAATGGATATCGGCGCCGGCGATCAGGGTATGATGTTCGGTTTTGCCTGCAACGAGACTCCGGAGCTTATGCCGCTTCCTATCTCGCTCGCTCATAAGCTTACCAAGAAGCTTACGGAAGCCCGCAGGAGCGGGGAGATCGACTATCTTCTCCCGGACGGAAAATCTCAGGTAACGGTAGAATATGTTGACGGAAAACCCGCCAGAGTCGATACGGTCGTAATATCTTCTCAGCACAAAGCAAGCGCTACCCTTGAACAGATACGCAAGGATGTTATCGAGAAGATCATCAGGACTACTATTCCCGCAAACCTCCTTGATGAAAACACAAAGTATTTTGTAAACCCCACAGGACGTTTCGTTGTAGGCGGTCCTCAGGGGGACAGCGGACTTACAGGCAGAAAGATCATAGTTGATACATACGGCGGATATTCCCGTCACGGCGGCGGAGCCTTCTCCGGTAAGGATCCTACAAAGGTTGACCGTTCCGGTGCTTATGCTGCGCGTTATGTAGCAAAGAACATCGTTGCGGCTGGTCTTGCGGATAAGTGCGAAGTTGAGCTTGCGTACGCGATCGGTGTTGCTAAGCCGGTATCTGTCCTTGTTGATACATTCGGCACAGGTAAATACTCTGATGAGCAGATATCAGATGCAGTGAACAAAGTGTTCGATCTCCGTCCTGCCGGCATCATAAAGATGCTTGATCTCCGCAAGCCGCAGTATAAGGCTCTTGCTGCTTACGGTCATCTCGGAAGGGAAGACCTCGGTGTTGCATGGGAGAAAACAGATAAGGCTGAAGAACTTAAAGCTGCTATAAAGTAAAATACAATGGAAAACCGCTTAGCTTACATGAGGCTGAGCGGTTTCATTGTTAATTCAGAAAAAACTGTCAATTCAGATCGAATCGACAGTTTTTTTATCAGGGAGATATAGTGATCAATAGAAGTTCAGGACGATTGAATATGCGCGGAAACAAAATATCCCGGAGTGAACGTTCAAGCCCACGGCTTACATACATTGTAGTCCCGTTCTCCGTATAAACTCCTCCGGCATATTTCGGAAAGAAACCTTCTCCCGGAGAAAATACCCCGTTGATAAGGGGCGGCAGACGCCATTGCCCTCCGTGAGCGTGTCCGGCAAGGATCAAGTCAAATCCCTTATCGCGGAGAGCAGGAAAATCCTCCGGATAGTGATTTACCAGAATATTGGGCAGATCATGTGAGATATCGCTTTCAGCTGCCCGCAGTTCATATTTGTATTCTATACCGTCAATACCGAGAATACGTACACTGCTGCCGTTGGCGCTGATGTCTTTATAAGTTCCGTCGAGAACGGTAACGCCGAGTTTTGACATCTCGAGTTTTATCAGATCGCCGTCACCATGATTGAATTCGTGGTTTCCAAGAGAATAAAGGCAAGGATAGCGAGCCACAAGCTTTTTTACCAGCAGTACGGAATTTGGTTCTCCCCAGTGCCTGTCAAAAAGGTCTCCGCCAAAAATGACAGCGTCCGGGCAGAATTTGTCAATTGCCGAGATAAGTTCGGACATCTCACGTCCGTACAGGGTGTTGTGAAGATCGGATACAAAAGCGAGCTTTACGGGAGATGTGACCTTATCCGTGGAAAAAGTATAATTAACTTCACGAAGCTGTTCATTGCACGCAAATGGCAGAGCTATAAGGAATGCAGAGATAATTGAAGACAGTATTACGAATTTTCTGCGGGTCATTACTGATCAGCCTTTTTAAGCAGTTCTTCCCATTCCTTTATAATAGAACGGTCTTCAAAATAGTTTATCTTCATAGCTCTGCGGACACGTGCCAGGGTAGCGTTTGTTGTTTCTACAGCCTTCGCGGTACCGGTAGATATAATGTCATAAACATCTCCGATGTTCTGTACCCATTTTGCGCGTTCGGCTCTTATGGGACTTAATGTTTCCTCAAGAACATTTATGAGGAATTTCTTGCAGGTTCCGTCACCAAGTCCACCGCGGCGGTAATGTTCCTTCATCTCTTCAAGGTTTGCATAATCCGGCAGATACTCGGCAAAATGCTCATCTGTGCAGAGTGCGTCAAGGTAGGTGAAAACAACGTTGCCTTCTGTGTGACCGGGATCACTTACCTGAATGTGAAGCGGATCTGTGTACATCTTGCCGTTGACCTGCTTTTTGACGGTAGCGGCAGTATCGGATAGGTAGATGCAGTTGCCGAGGGATTTGCTCATTTTTGCCTTGCCGTCAACGCCGGGAAGTCTGCGCTGGAACTCATTTTCCGGTATCATAGCCTTAGGCATGACAAGAGTCTCGCCATAGATCTTGTTGAATTTCTCGACTATCTCTCTTGCCTGTTCGAGCATAGGGAGCTGATCTTCGCCGACGGGGACAACATTAGCGTCAAATGCTGTGATATCCGCAGTCTGTGAGACCGGGTATGTGAAGAAACCCGCCGGGAGTCCCTCGTCCGCAAATCCTCTCATCTGTATTTCGGCTTTTACTGTGGGATTGCGGGAAAGTCTTGCTGTCGTGACGAGATTCAGATAATAGAACGTGAGCGCATGGAGCGCCGGAAGTGCGGACTGAACGCAGATAGTGGTTTTGGAAGGGTCAATGCCCACGGAAAGATAATCGAGCACAACATTGATAATATTGTCGCGGATCTTGGCAGGATTGTCCGCATTGTCTGTAAGCGCCTGATCGTCGGCGATCAGAATGTTTATCGCGTCAAACTTTCCCGAATTCTGAAGTTCGACTCTTCTTTTCAGTGAACCTACATAGTGTCCGAGGTGTAAACGGCCTGTGGGGCGGTCTCCTGTGAGTATTATATTCTTTTCTGCCATAGCTGTTCCTTTCGTCTGTTCTTATTTTTTGTATATGGAATTTGCTACTTCCGCGAGTATATCAACACCGCGTTCTATCTGCTCATCGGTAGGTGTGGAATAGTTCAGCCGGAATGAAAGCGAAGGTTTGCTTTCATCTACAAGGAAAGCCTTGCCTGTAACGATAGCGACCTTACGGTCAATAGCCTTCTTTACAAAATAGTCAACATCTCCGTTCGGCAGAGTACCCCAGATGAACAGACCTCCGTCCGGCTCGGTGAATTTAATGGACTGCGGCATTTTCATCTTGAGATTTGTGAGCATAAGATCACACTTGTGACCGTATATCTGCTGGATCTTCTCAAGATGAGCAGGGAAGTCATATTTTGTGACATATCTGTGTACTATCATCTGTGAAAGAATGCTTGTGTGTACAGTGGATACCTGAAGAGCTACCGTAGCCTTTGCTATGATGCTCTTATCCGCGCACATATAACCTACGCGCAGACCGGGAGCAACAGTTTTGGAGAAAGTTCCCGCGTAGATGACATGTCCTTTGGTATCCATAGAGCGAATACTTGGAACATTGTCACCGGAGAATCTTATATCTCCGTAAGGGTTGTCCTCAATGATATAGACATTATATTTATATGCAAGTTCAAGAACGGCTTTTCTCTTTTCAAGGCTCATTGTGCGCCCGGTAGGGTTCTGGAAATTTGGGATAAGGTAGATGAATGCTGTGCGGCGGTAAGTCTTGAGTGTGTCTTCAAGGGCTTCAAGATTGATACCGTCTTCATCCATAGGTACGCCGACCATTTTGGCATTGTATGAACGGAAAGAATTCAGCGAACCGATGAAGCTCGGCTCTTCACAGATTATGGCGTCCCCTTCATTACAGATGACTTTTGCTGTCATTTCCATGACCTGCTGAGCGCCCGAGGTGATGATAACATCATCACTGTTCCATTTGAAGATGCCTTTGGCAAAGAGGTCGTCCTTTATCCAGTCACGCAGGGGAGTGTATCCCTCGGAAATGGAATACTGGAGAGCCGTGATCGGGTCATTCTCCATGATATCGTTCATTATTTCCTTTACTTCCTCAACAGGGAAAGCCTCAGGAGCAGGATTACCGCCCGCAAAGCTGATAACATCTGGATAAGCGGTGAATTTCAGTATCTCACGTATTGCGGAGGGCTGAAGTGTGCGTATTCTGTCGGAAAATGCGTTCATATTTGTATGTCCTTTCTGCAAATTCTGTTTTAACTTTAATATTATATCACATTTTCTGTTGGATTTCAATATTTTCGGACAAATTTATTGAAGTGCGGCAAACACAGGCTGAAGATCCGGGCATTTCTAAGTTATGACATAAAAAAACGAGAACCGGGAAACGGTTCTCAAACTGAAATAATGTATAATGTGTAGAACAAAAGAAAGGAGACAACT
>CAMVGH010000065.1 GCA_947166945.1 uncultured Clostridia bacterium | reverse complement strand
CCTGTCCCAATGTAAAGCAGGGCGGTGCAACATGGGGTACTACCTGCGAAGGCGCGGCGTCTGTTACAAAGGCGGTTCGTGCAGTTACAAAAAAGCCTATAGTGGTAAAGCTTACACCGAACGTCACGAACATCACAGAGATCGCAAAGGCTGTTGAATCTGAGGGTGCCGACTGCGTTTCGCTGATAAATACGCTGCTCGGAATGAGGATAGATATTAAGACGAGAAGACCCGTGCTTCACAACAATGTTGGCGGATTTTCGGGTCCCGCGATATTTCCGGTAGCTGTCCGCATGGTCTGGCAGGTCGCAAATGCCGTGAACATCGACGTTGTGGGAATGGGCGGCATCACGACATGGGAAGATGCGGTCGAAATGATGATGGCGGGCGCGAAAGCCGTGCAGATGGGAACGGCGATATTTACCGACCCGTATGCTCCGCTGAAAGTGATCGACGGACTTGAAAAATACATGACCGACAACAACATAGATGATATTTCGTCGATAGTCGGAACAGTTCAGGCATGGTGAACTGGCTTTAAAACGTATTCAGAGGTACTCTATAATTAGTATAATGGAGATCAGATATTTAAATGCTGATGATGATCTGCGTGAAATAAGCAGTATTTACGAAAAAAGCTGGAAATATGCATATAAAGGGATTATACCGCAGGATTTTCTTGACAGCATACCTGAAGGTCGGTGGGCAGACAGGATAAATAAAAGCGGAATGAAAAGCCTTGTGCTTTGCGAAAACAGTGAGACAGTCGGCACCGTGAGTTTTTGCAGGTCGAGATGGGAAAAATTCCCCGATTTCGGAGAGATAGTTTCGATATACTTTCTGCCGGAATATATCGGAAAAGGCTACGGAAAACATCTTCTGAAAAAATGTGTTGATGAACTGAACAGGCAAGGGTTTGATAATATCCTGTTGTGGGTGCTTGAAGAGAATAGAAACGCAAGAAGTTTCTATGAGAAAAACGGATTTATTTGCACAGATAATTTCCTGAACGATAACATAGGCGGAAAAGAATTGCGTGAAGTAATGTATATCTATAATAAAACTTGAGGTGATAGGTTTGTCCGAGAATACAATGACAGTTGCGAGGGCAATGGTGGAATGTCTGAAAGCCGAGGGTGTCAGACATGTTTTCGGTTACCCGGGCGCGGCTATCTGCCCGTTTTATGACGAACTGATATCTTCCGGTATTGAACATATACTTGTGCGGCACGAAGTCAACGGCGGTCACGCTGCCAGCGGATACGCAAGAATGACCGGAAAGGCCGGTGTCTGTATAGCTACATCGGGGCCGGGGGCGCTGAACCTCATAACGGCTATTGCAACGGCTTATATGGACAGTATTCCTATGGTTGCTATAACAGGTCAGGTCAATTCCGACCAGATAGGCAGAGATGTTTTTCAGGAAGCGGATATTACCGGTTCGTCCGAGCCTTTTGTTAAGCACAGTTATATGGTCAAGGATCCTTCCGCAATATGCGATGTGATAAAAAAATCTTTTTATATTGCGGAAACAGGACGTCCCGGACCTGTACTGATAGATGTTCCTATGGATGTTCAGCTTATGGAGTGTGAGTTTGCATATCCTGAAAAGGTCGAGATACGCTCGTACAAGCCTACCACAGAAGGCAACAAACTCCAGATAAAACGTGTAGCGGACGCGATACTGAAAGCCGATAAACCGCTTATCTGCGCGGGAGGCGGAGTATTTCTCTCAGGCGCTGCTGATGAGCTGAAAGAACTTGCAGACAGATGTGATATACCCGTTATCAATACCATGATGGGGATAAGCATTATGGATATGTCCGACAGGCATTATTTCGGCATGATGGGAATGCACGGGGTAAGATCCGCAAACTATGCAGTAAAAAACTGCGATCTGCTCATTCTGCTCGGAGCAAGAATGGGTGACCGTGCTGTAGTAGCACTCAGCGACAAGAAAGATATCGAAATAATCCATATAGATGTGGATCCGGCTGAGATCGGAAAGAATGTCAATGTAACAACTCCGGTTGTAGGTGATATAAAGATAATTCTCAAACGTCTGATTGAGACAGTTCAGGAAGAAAAGCACACAGAGTGGCTCAATGAACTGGAAAACATAAAGAATGAAACCGATACTGTACCGGCGGCAAAGCCGGGTACCGTTAATCCTAAATTGTTTATCCGGGAACTTAACAGGCATCTGGAAAAGAATGCGATTATAGTAGCCGATGTCGGTTCCAATCAGATCTGGACAGCGAACAATATATTCCTGACCGAAGGCAGATTTATGACAGCCGGCGGCATGGGAACTATGGGTTATTCACTTCCTGCCGCTATCGGCGCGAAAAAGGCATGTCCCGACAGACAGGTGATCGCGGTCTGCGGTGACGGCAGTCTTCAGATGGAGTTCATGGAACTTGCTACCGCAGTACAGCACGATATAAATGTAAAACTGATAGTTTTTGTGAACTCAAGTCTCGGTATGGTGCGTGAACTTCAGGACAGGATCTACAAACGTGAGATAGCAGTCGATCTTTCGGGAAGTCCGAGATTTGACATTATTGCTAAGGCATACGGCATTGAAGCGGAGAATGTGACCGATATTTCACAGGCATCTTCCGCTATCGGCAATATGATTTCTTCGGAAAAGCCGTATCTGCTGCAGGTCATTGTTGATAAAGAGGAAAATTCGATAATATGAAGCATACTATTTCTATTCTCGTTGAGAATCATGCAGGCGTTCTGGCGAGAGTATCAGGATTGTTCGCACGGCGCGCTTACAATATAGACAGCCTTGCCGTGGGTGTAACAGCAGACGAGAATGTTTCTCGTATAACGATCGTCGCAGACGGTGATGATTATATTCTTGAGCAGATATTAAAACAACTCAATAAGCTGATAGACGTAATAAAAGTACGTTCTTTCAGTGAGAGCGAGCTGCTTACCAGAGAACTTGTTCTTGTCAAAGTCAACTGCACCCCCGCACAGCGTGCAGAACTTATTTCCATAGCCAAGATAACAGAGGCGAAAATATCAGATATCTCAGTCAACTCAATGACTCTTGAGCTTTCCGATTACAGCAACAAGATCAGAAATTTTGAGGAACTTCTTCGTCCCTATGGAATAAAAGAGATCGTAAGGACCGGCACAATAGCGATCCAGCGCGGAAGCGCTTCATTGACAATATAAAAAGTAAAGGATGTAATCAAAATGGCAAAATTGTATCACGAAACAGACTGTAATCTTTCCGTACTTGACGGAAAGACCGTTGCTATCATCGGTTACGGAAGCCAAGGTCACGCTCATGCCCTCAATCTGAAGGACAGCGGTGTTCATGTTATAATCGGTCTGTATGAAGGCAGCAAGTCCTGGAAGAAAGCTGAGGAAGCAGGTTTTGAAGTTTTCACCGCTTTTGATGCAGCTGCTAAGGCTGATATTATTATGATACTCATAAATGATGAAAAGCAGGCTGCACTCTATGAGGAAAGCATCAAGCCCAACCTCACAGCAGGTAAGGTACTGATGTTTGCACATGGTTTCAATATCCATTTCGGACAGATCATTCCTCCCGCAGATGTGGATGTTATCATGATAGCTCCTAAAGGTCCGGGACACACAGTACGCTCCGAATTCACTATCGGCAGAGGCGTTCCTTGCCTTATAGCTGTACATCAGGACGTATCCGGCAGAGCTACCGACATCGGTCTTGCTTATGCGGCAGGTATTGGCGGAGCAAGAGCAGGCGTTCTTGAGACAACATTCAAAATGGAGACTGAAACTGATCTCTTCGGTGAACAGTGCGTTCTCTGCGGCGGTGTGACCGCTTTGATGAAAGCTGGATTTGAAACACTTGTTGAAGCCGGTTATGATCCGCAGAACGCTTACTTTGAGTGCATTCATGAGATGAAGCTCATAGTTGACCTTATCTATAAAGGCGGCTTCAAGATGATGAGATACTCCATTTCCGATACAGCCGAATTCGGTGATTATGAGACCGGCAAGCGTCTTATCACTGATGAGACAAAGAAGGAAATGAAGAAAGTTCTTTCCGAGATCCAGGACGGTACATTCGCTCGCAACTGGATCATGGAAAATAAGATGGGACGTTCGCATTTCAATGCCTGCAGACGTATCCAGGGTGAACATCAGCTTGAAAAAGTCGGCGCAGAGATCCGTAAGCTCTATTCGTGGAACGAAGAAGAATAATAATTATATAAAGACCTATGCGGCGGGCAATATGTCCGCCGCTTATTTGAATTATATGAATATTGACAGAGCAAAACTCCATAAAGTTTATCGGTATGCGATAGATTGGTTATTTCCCAATATATGTCCGTGCTGTGAGTGTAAGATAGAATATGATAAGGATTTCTGTAAGGAATGTCTTGAAAGCCTTACCGTTTATGACGGGAAAATAAATATTCCGTATGTTGATATATTTACGGCGTACTGTATATATAATGAGAATATATCGCCGGCAATACTTAAATTCAAACATACTGATGCCGGAAACAGCTATTATGCCTTTGCATATCGGATAGCGGAAGCAATAAAAAAATCGTGCATCAATGCGAACGTTATTGTACCGATACCTATGACCAAGGAATCTTTGCGTAAACGCGGGTATAATCAGGCGGAACTTATCGCAAAAGAACTCAGATATATGATCAATATACCGTATGCCAATGTACTGATAAAGACCCGACAGACCGCACAGCAGAAAACCCTTGACCGGAAGGGGAGGGCTGTTAATCTGAAAGGGGCTTTTGCTGTTGATCCGAAATACAACGCTCTTGCAGGTAAGCGGTTGCTTCTTATTGACGATGTATGTACGACCGGGAGTACATTCGCAGAGGCGGCAAAGGTACTGAAAGAAAACGGGGCAGAAAAGGTTTTTGCGGCATCTTTCGCTAAAACACCCAAGAGCAGAGAAGAAAGGCCCGATGAGGATACAACAGCACCTGAAAAAATTTTTGAAAAAATATCAAAAAATATTTACTAATCCTATTGACAAAATAGGAAATATATGCTATAATGCATATAACCTACTAAAGAGATGTGATTAGGAGGATATATGCTTAATAAATTTGAAGAACTGGTGAGAGCCAATTTCCGTTTCGGACGAATGTGCCGATGTTGAAAGGCAATGTCTGTATTTTATATCAAATCAACATCAAACTCAATAACTGAAAGGAAATAAATATCATGGCAAACTATAAATTTGAAACATTACAGCTTCACGTAGGACAGGAACAGCCCGACCCCGCTTCGGACGCAAGAGCGGTACCGATCTATGCAACAACATCGTATGTATTCAAGAATTCCGCTCACGCGGCAGCACGCTTCGGACTTGCCGACGCAGGCAATATCTATGGAAGACTTACAAATTCCACACAGGAAGTTTTCGAGAAAAGAATTGCCGCTCTTGAAGGCGGTGTTGCCGGTCTTGCAGTAGCGTCCGGTGCAGCTGCGATAACATACACAATACAGGCTCTTGCAGGTTCAGGTGATCATATCGTTGCTCAGAAGACCATATACGGTGGTTCGTACAATCTGCTCGCTCATACACTGCCGCTTTACGGTATCAGGACAACATTCGTTGACGCACATGATCTCGCTGAACTTGAAGGTGCTATACAGGAAAACACAAAGGCAGTTTACCTTGAGACACTCGGCAATCCCAACAGTGATATCCCGGATATTGATGCGGTGGCTGAGATAGCTCACAAGCATGGTCTGCCGTTGGTTATCGACAATACATTCGGCACACCATACCTTATTCGTCCTATTGAGCATGGGGCGGATATCGTAGTACACTCTGCGACAAAGTTCATAGGCGGACACGGAACGACCCTCGGCGGTGTTATAGTTGATTCCGGAAAATTTGACTGGAAGGCAAGCGGCAAATATGCTCCGATCGCTGCTCCCAATCCGAGCTATCATGGTATATCTTTTGTTGATGCGGTAGGTCCTGCAGCGTTTGTTACATATATCAGAGCTATCCTACTTCGTGATGAAGGTGCAACGATCTCCCCGTTTGCGGCATTCCTGCTCCTTCAGGGGACAGAGACTCTTTCCCTACGCCTTGAACGTCATGCAGAAAACACAAAGAAAGTAGTGGAATATCTGTCAAAGCATCCTCTTGTGGCAAAGGTAAATCATCCCTCGCTTCCGGATCACCCCGATCACGCACTTTATGAAAAGTATTTCCCGAACGGAGGGGCGAGCATATTCACTTTTGAGATCAAAGGCGGACAGGCTGAGGCGCACAAGTTTATAGACAATCTTGAAATATTCTCTCTGCTCGCAAATGTTGCCGATGTTAAATCCCTTGTCATTCATCCTGCAACAACAACTCATTCACAGCTTACCGATGAAGAACTTGCAGATCAGGGTATTACTCAGGCTACAATACGTCTTTCTATCGGTACAGAGCATATCGACGACATAATCGCAGATCTTGAAAAGGGTTTTGCAGCTATAAAATAATCAGACACATATCATAAAGTATAGAACCGTTTCCGGAATATCGGGAACGGTTCTTTTTCTTGACATTTATGGATTATGTGGTATAATATCACTGTTATAACGAATATGAAGGGCAAAAGGAAGTAAAATGAGTACATATACAAGATCAATGACCGAAGGCAGTGAATTCGGCAATATCATCAGATTTACCATGCCGCTGCTGCTGGGAAATCTCTTTCAGCAATTCTATAATATCGTTGATTCCGTGATAGTCGGGCAGTATCTCGGGAGCAGCGCACTTGCCGCAGTAGGCGCGACCGGCTCCATAACCTACTTTTTCTATGCTTTCTGTATAGGGATATCGCTCGGTGCCGGAATAATTATTTCTCAGCATTTCGGGGCAGGGAATGAGTCCGAAGTAAAGAGATATATAACCAACTCTGCTTATGTTATAGGATTATTCGGGCTGGTTCTGTCGGTGGTCTCATTTATATTTGCGCCGTCTCTGCTTCATCTTCTGGAAACACCCGATTCAATTTTCGATACATCGGTAGGATATATGCGTATAGCGTGTTCGGGAACTGTTGCTGTTGCCGCTTATAACTGGATAAATGCCGTTATGCGTTCTCTCGGCAATTCAAGGATACCGCTAATATTCCTTATAGTCGCAAGTGTTCTCAATGTGGGTCTTGATCTGCTGTTTGTAATAGTATTCGGCATGGGTGTGAACGGGGCGGCATTAGCGACCATAATAGCGCAGGGGATATCTGCAGTGAGCTGTATAGTATTTGCGTTTTTCAAGTTCCCACAATTCAGATTTGACAGATCTACGGCGTTATTCAATGCAAAAGCAGCACGCAACTGTATATCGAAAGGACTGCCTATTGCTGTTCAGAATGCGTTTATTTCAGTTTCTATGATCTATCTGCAAAGAACCGCAAATACTTTCGGAGACACTGTAATAGCATCATATACTGCTACAATGCGCGTTGAGCAGATAATCCAGCAGCCGTTTGCATCTCTCGGAGCAGCTCTTTCAACATTTGTAGGTCAGAATATCGGTGCCGGAAAACTGGAGCGCTGTATAAGAGGATACAGGCGGTCTATGGCGGCAATGGCTGTGTTCGCTGTGGTCATGCTTGTGCTTTTCATGCTGCTGAGCGGTCCGATAATAAATATATTTGTTGATGATGCCGATGTAATAGATATCGGCGGCACAGCTCTGAAACTGTCGGCTTGCTTTTATCTTTTCCTCGGTACCATACACACTACAAGAGGACTGCTTAACGGGGCAGGAGATGTGAATTACGCAATGCTGAACGGTTTCGTTGAAGTCATCGGACGAATAGGATTTGCTACCTTACTTGCTGTTGTTCCCGAAATAGGCTGCTGGGCAGTATGGGCGACATCGGGGCTTACATGGTTTCTCACCGGACTGATGAGCCTTATACGATATAAAGGCGGAAAATGGCGTAAATATGCTGTCACAGAAACAACATAATGCGGGGTATTGCTTTTTTCGGATAAATATGGTATAATAGTATTAATTGTAAAATGTTTTATCAACTGATCTGTGAAAGGACTCTTTAATGGATAGAATGAACGAACGGTGTGCAATATGCGGGGAGCCGATAGAGAGCGATGACAAGAAGGTATTCTGTCCGGACTGCGGAGCTCCCATGCACGATGACTGTTTCCAGTTGGCAGGGAAATGCCCGAATAACGAGAATCATATCACGCGCACTGTCAATACAATTGATTTTACTAATATTTCTGAACCTAAAAAGAAGCGCACAATGCACTTATACCCTGATGGAGACGGCTGCGAGATCTGCGGTAAACCGTTTTCGGAGACTGACGAGAAGGTTTTCTGTCCGGAATGCGGGGCATCAATGCACAGACTTTGCTACAGCATGACACATACTTGTCCATATATTGAAGAACACGGAAATAAAGCTGAGATCGGTACAAATACCAGTCCGGCGGTATCCTCCGAACCTGTCTGTGATATATGCGGAAACAAACTTGACAACGGTGAAGAGATAGTATATTGCCCCGAATGCGGAACTCCTGTACACAGCCTTTGCTGGGAGAAAACTCATGTATGCCCCAACGAAGCGCGTCACGCTTCCGGATATGACTGGGAATCCGATCATAGGAAAAGGAGCAGACCGGAGCAGGAGATAAGAAATACCGACCAGACAATGAGAAGTATCTCATTTGAAAATTTTCCTCAGATGATAATGGAAAATCCGATAAGGTCATCGGAAGACGGCGAGGAGCTTACCTGTTACGGCGTAAAGCAGAGCGAACTTCTTCATTTCCTCGGTTATGAAAACTTCAGTACGCCTCGTTTCCTGACGCTTTTCCTGAATATGGCGAATTCGGGAAAAGTATTCTCTCTCAATCTTTCGGCTTGGTTTTTCGCTCCGTTCTACCATTTTTACAGAAGAATGACCGGTCCTGCGATCATTCTTTCTTTGGCAACATTTATTCTTATGGTACCGACTCTGCTGCTTGAGCTTTTGTATTGGAGCAATTCCGGAAACAATGTGGTGAACGACCCGCTTGCCAACGCAGCTACTGTTACATCATATATTATGATTATAGTAAGGGTTCTGATACTTATTTTCAGTGACTATATCTATATGCGCTGGAGTGTAAATAAAATACTGACTCTCCGTGAAAGATATAAGGACGCAACTACCGATGAATACTATGCTGCACTCGAACACAGCGGAAATCCCAGAATGTTGTATGTTCTGGGCGGAATAAGTCTGATGATGTTTTTGGTATATTTATTGAACATTTTTATTGCTGCGACCGGAATGATTTCCTGATCCCGCATAATCTGAACAAGCGGAGGTGAAGTCTTCTGATATACGAAAAATTAAGAACACTGTATGAAAAATACGGTAACAAGATAATATATCCGGCTATCTATTGCCTTTTCTTCCTTATTCATTTTATCGGCGGACTGGGAATGATGTATCCCGCCACCGACCCGAACGAATTATCCGTCATAGCGGTTTCTGATTTCTTTCTCGGGAGAAGCTGGGCGGGAGTCATGGTATCTGTCGATTATTACTATGGCTTCCTTCAGTCGCTTATCTACGTTCCGGCGGTAGCTGTTTTTGACTCACCGGAAATGCAATATTCCGCGATAATTTTTATCAATTCTGTTCTGATAAGTATTGTGCCGGTTATTGCGTACAGTCTTTCTTACAGGCTGAAAACCGGCAAAATATGGAAATGTATAATCACTTCTTTTGCAGCCGGAGGTTATTGCTGTTACTATGCACACACAAAATTTGCATGGACAGAAACAGTTACTATCCTCCTCCCCTGGGTCATTATATGGCTTGTTTTCATGACGGCAGACTGTAAAAGCAAAACCGCCCGGTTTTTTATGTCTCTTCTTATCGGAGCTGTATGCGGGTTATCATTTGCCGCCCACACAAGACTGATCGCGGTAGTCCTTGCGCTTACAATAGCTTTCATACTCGAAAAGATATTCTTTGGTAAGAAGATAGTCAATCTTGTCGGGTATTTTATTGCGCTCGCAGTTATATCAGCAGGGGTAATATTAGTCTCAAACTGGCTTCAGCGTGAACTCTGGTGCGCGGCAGATCCTTCGCTGTTAAAAAATACGCTTGCCGAATTCTTCGCCTCATTTCCCGAAAAGATCGCAGATGACGGTTTCGTACGCATTATTGAGACTCTCAGCGCCCAGTTATATTACTTTGTTACTTCGACATGGGGACTGGGGGCAGTGGCATTCTGTCTGTTTGCTGCCGTATTTTCCGCGTGTGTCAGACATAAGAAAAGAAAAGAGCCTCAGACATACGAACTCGAACTGTCGGTTTATTCGTTCTACAGTGTACTTACTGTTATTTTTACTGTTGTTTTCAGCACCTTCTATCGGTTCGGAAGCGACGGATACTATATCTATCAGGACACAGTGATGTTCGGAAGGTTTATTGACGGTATAGTTCCGCTTGCTTTGGTCTTTGTTCTTATAATGCTGTTTACTCATTCCATCAGCGTGAATAAGATCCTCGGCGCTTCTGCGGTATTGCTTCTTATATTCCTTGTATTCGCAGTTACTGCTCTGCCTACAATATTGTCCTGCCAGCAGACAAGGATCTCGCCTGTATTGGGACTGTACCCGCTCAGAGTAGGAGCCGCAAGCAGGGAACTGCTCAATTTCGACAGTCTGCTGCTTACCATGTCCATGACATTCTGTGTTATGGGTATATTACTGGTCATAATCAGCTGTACCAAAAAATACCGTTCAATAATCATATCGGCGATAATGACCACCATCACAGTCTATTCTCTGGTGTTCATTTCCGTCGTATATCTTCCGATATGCAGAACAGAATCCGTTCAGAAAAATGAATCCGTTTCCGAGATATCAAAAAGTGTCTATGATCAGACCGGCGCACCGGCGGTCACTGCATATAACATCAGCCGCCACGATGCCCTTATGCTCCAGTTCTTAAACAGATATACAACCGTGAAGGTAACTTATGATATAGAGTCAGTACCTGAAAACAGTTTCCTTGTTGTGAGAAATACCGAGGATGTTTCAGCTCTGGAAAACAGCCGAACACCATTCCTTCTTATCGCCGAGAGCAGCACTCTGAAATTGTATGCTTACGGCGAGAGGGCATCCGCATATATGGTTTCACAGGATATAGACGAAGAAGAGCTTAAAGCAGAGCAGAATACCCTTATCCCTGAAAAAACAACGATCGTATCCGAGACCACGACAACTCCGGTGACTACTGTTCCTACCAAGGCTACCACAACCACGGAGCGTACTCCCGTAGTAACCACCTACTCTCTGCCTTCCATTATCACCGTACCTGTTGACAGTATGGATGAAGAGGATGAGTGGGCAGTGATCGAATAAAGGAGGGCGTGTCATGAATACAGAGGTTTTCGATCTGTTCGGACTTGATATATATGTCAGTGACGACCACCGTTTCGGAACAGATGCTCTGCTTCTCGCAAGATTTTCGATGCCTTCCTCCAAGGACAATGTATGTGACCTTTGCAGCGGCTGCGGAATAGTTCCCATGCTGTTCTTTGCGTCGGGAAAAGCTCCTGCAAAAGCTTACGCCGTTGAGATACAGGACGAAGCTGTAGGACTGATGAAAAGGACAGTTGAGAAAAATGAACTTACAGACAGGTTTATCCCTGTCAAAGCCGATCTTACGAAAGATGATGAGCTGCTGACTGTTCCGCGGGGAAAAATGGAGCTGGTCACTGTTAATCCACCGTATTACAGGACCGGCGCAGGCGAAGAACGGCTTTCTCCCGCGCAGGCTGCGGCAAGACATGAAATATTCTGTGACCTTGAACAGGTCATACGCGCTGCATCGATACTTTTGAAATATGGCGGAAATCTGAAAATGTGCCATTTGCCGGAACGGCTTGCCGATATTTTCTGGTACATGAGAAAATACGGAATTGAGCCAAAGATACTTCAATTCGCTCACAACAAGGATACATCTGAAAAGCCGTTTCTGGCTCTTGTAAGCGGTAAAAAAGGCGGAAAACCCGGTCTTATCGCAGAAAAACCTGTTACAGTTGAAAAAATGAATGCCGAGCTTTTCGGAAGATAAAGAGGAAATAAATGAAATATATATACAGAAAAAAGATAATTGAAGCCCTTCTTCCCAAAAAGAAGGAAGGGCTTACCGAGGGCAGTATCCTTTCCGCTGTCGGTGCTTCCAAAAAGGACAGAAAACGTGTAATGGGAGTAGTGTCCGCTCTTGAAAAAGACGGTATCTTATATCATTCCAAAGGTAAATTTATCCTTAAAGGTGCCGGAAGATATTTTAACGGAACAGTAGTTAAAATAGCGAGAACTCACGGTTTTATCAGAAATGATGAGACTTCAGAGGAATATTTTGTACGCGGAAAAGATCTTCTCGGAGCTGTTCCGGGCGACAAGGTACTTGCTGTTATAACCGAATATAAGGAAGAAGACAAGGCTTCTGATGCTGCAAAAGTCGTTATTATAACAGAAGAGTCCGGCAGTGTGATGACGGGGACTGTCGTTACCGACAATAATAAGCTGAAATTACGTCCGGACGGATTTTTTTCGGATCCTCTTACTATAATAAGGTGGAACGGCAACGATATAAAAGCCGGGGATAAAGTGCGTTATTCCATACATGAACGTGCAGATCATCACAGCGATATTACGGTTGATATTGTTTCAGTATATGGAAGCTCTGAATTTGCGAAAAACTCGGTCGATGCTTATATAGATGAAAAAGGTATTGAAGCAGAATTTTCAGAAGAGACGATAGCCGAGGCTGAGAAATTACAGAAAAACGGCATATCACCGGACGAATTCAAGGGCAGAGAAGACCTTCGTACGCTGCCCATCTTTACGATCGACGGTGCAGATACCAAAGATATTGATGATGCCGTCAGCATTTCAGGAACTGAGAGCGGGTTCCGACTCGGAGTCCATATTGCCGATGTTTCACATTATGTGCAGAAGGGTACTGCACTTGACAAGACCGCTTATGAACGCGGAACGAGCATCTACATTGCCGACAGAGTAATACCGATGCTTCCAAAAGAGCTGTCCAACGGTATCTGCTCCTTGAATCCCAAAGAGGACAGACTTGCTTTTTCCTGCATCATGGATATTGCGCTGAGCGGTGAGATAACAAAGTTTTATTTTACAAAGAGTGTGATCCGTTCCCGCGTTAAAGGGGTTTATAATGAGGTTAACAAGATCCTTGATAATACCGCAGATGAAACGATTAATAAGAAATATGCCGATGTCCTTGATCAGCTGCCGCTGATGCGCATGCTTGCGGAAACTCTTGTTAAAAACCGGAAAAACCGGGGCGCGCCTGATATCGATTCTGTTGAAAGCAGGATAATATGTGATGAAAACGGTGTTTGTACAGATATCACCGAGCGAACAAGAGGCTTTGCCGAGAGAATGATAGAAGAATTTATGCTGTGTGCCAACGGGTGTGCGGCTAAATTGGCTATGGACAATGGATTTCCTTTCGTTTACCGCGTTCATGAAAGCCCCGAAAAGGAAAAAATGACAAAACTTGCCGAAACCCTTGTAAATATCGGTATTGATCCTAAAGGAATATCGGATAAGAGCACAGCCGCCGATATTTCCGATATTCTTGAACGTACAAAGGACGATCCGAAAGCTCCTGTTATCAGCAATCTTGTACTCCGTTCCATGATGAAAGCAAAGTACAGCGAGGAGCCGAAGGGACATTTCGGACTTGTTCTCAGGGAATACAGTCACTTTACTTCGCCGATACGCAGATATGCGGATTTTTCGATCCATCGCATTCTCACAGATGCAGTATCGGGTATGCCCGCGGACAAACTGACAAGGAAATACACGAAATTCGCCCATGAGAGCGCTTACCGTGCAAGCATTACCGAACTTACAGCTGTGGCGGCAGAGCGCGACTGTGAAAAGTTCTATATGGCTGAATTCATGAAAAAGCATATAGGTGAAGAATTTGACGGTTATATTTCAGGCGTTACCGGCAACGGCTTTTTCGTATCGCTGGAAAACACTGTAGAGGGCAGGGTAGACAGCCTTACTCTTACCCCCGGTGTATATGAACTGTCGAATGATGTTGCGCTGCTTGAAACTCTTTCCGGGAAAGCCTATACCATAGGCGACAGAGTCAGAGTGAAATGTATTGCAGCCGATGTCGCCGGTGGAATGATAGATTTTGAGCTTACGGAGCAAGGTTAATGAGAATTGACTCACTTTATATATGTGTCAGGGATATGAAACGGGCTGTAAATTTCTATGAATCTTTTTTTGATCGTAAAGTATCCTTAAAAAACGATATTTACAGCGTTTTTGATATTAACGGTTTTCGTTTCGGTTTATTTGCTTTTGAGAAAATGAAAGAAGATCATTTGTTTGGCAGTAATTGTTTACCGAGCATCTCATTTTCAGACATAAATGAATTGAATGATAAACTGAGAGATAAAGATATTTGTTTTCCTTTAAAGCAGATCGGAAGTAATTGGGTGGCTGAGATCATTGATTCCGAGGGAAATCATATAGAAATTACAGCTCCTTGCTGAAAAATTAAAAAAAGGACTTGTTTTTTTGTACAATTTGTAGTATAATATATACTGGCAAAAATTTGAGGCGTATGTCTCGATGATATAGGAGGATAATCCACAGTGGCAAGAAAATCATTGGCTGAAATGGAGCAGTCTCTTTCCCAAAGCAAGGCAAGAGAACGGATAGAAGCACTTTTCGATGCCGACAGTTTCGTTGAAACAGGTAAATTTGTCGGTCCGGAAGGACAGACAGCAAGTGTTATCACAGGATATGGTCTTGTTGATGGCGCAACCGTCTATGCTTTTTCACAGGATATTTCGGTAAAGGGCGGAGCAATGAATAAAGCTGCGGCTCTGAAGCTCTCTAAGCTTTACAGCATGGCAGTCAAGAACGGCTGTCCGGTAGTAGGTATTTACGACAGCAAAGGCGGCGATATGACCGAAGGTTCGGTAATGCTGGACTCCTACGCATACATAACCAAGTCGGCAGCGAAGCTGTCCGGCGTTGTACCGCAGATATCCTATGTAGCGGGTTTATGCGCAGGAACTGCAGCTATGATCGCGTGTATGGCTGATTTCGTGATAGTAAACGAGAAGTCCGAATTCTTTATGACGGCTCCGTTCGTTTCGGCAGATGATACATTTGAGGGGGCAGGAACTGCTGCGAATGCAGCTAAATCAGGCACTGCCGCTATTACGGTAAAGGACGATACGGTAGCTTCGGAAGAGATCAAAAAGCTCCTCCGTATTCTTCCTTCCAATAACCTTGAACTTTCCGGAAATGATTACTATGCCGAGAATGATGCGGCAGTTACATCTGATCTCAAAGCAGACGCAATGGTAAAGGCAATTGCCGATAAGAACAGTGTTACCGAGCTTTATAAGGACTTTGGCACCGCCGCATATACGGCACTCGGAAGCATCAGCTGGAAGACTGTAGGATTTATCGCTACAGATAAAGCTGACGAAAAACTTTCCGCCAATGACTGCGCAAAGATAGCAAGATTTGTTTCATTCTGTGACGCATTCTCGATTCCTGTTATCACGGTTCTCGACAGTGATGGTATAGGCGGAACGCAGGCGGCTGAACTTGCAGGTTCTGTCAGAGATGCCGCAAAACTGGCACAGGTATATTCCAGTGCTACGACTGTCAAGATTGCGCTTATTACTGATAAAGCTTATGGTTCGGCATACTGCGCTGTTGCACCGGCAAATGACATGGTGCTTGCTTATGAGAACAGTGTTATATCAGCCGCAGATCCCAAAGCAGCCGTGATTTTCCTTAAAGGCGACCTGCTTGACGGATCTAATGAATCAGCTCTTGTCGAAGAATATAAGGATAACGAAGCAAGCGTATTCACTCTTGCGGCGCAGGGAAGTGTTGACAGGATAATAGATCCCGATGAGACCCGTGCGGCTCTGCTCTCCGCTCTTGACACATTTGAAGGTAAGAGAGTACACACACCGCAGAGAAAACACATCAACTTTGTATATTGATCTAACGAAAGGAAGATATGACAATGAAAAGATATAATATTACAGTAAACGGCAGTGCTTATGATGTAACAGTTGAGGAACTTGAGGCAGGAGCAGAGGCTCCTGTTGCAGCTCCCGCAGCGCCGAAGGCTGCTAAAGCTGCTTCTCCGAAGGCTCCCGCAGGGGCTCAGGGCGGGGTAAAGGTAGAAGCCCCTATGCCCGGCAACGTAGTTGATGTTAAGGTGAAAGTCGGCGATAAGGTAAAGAACGGCGACGATATTGCGATAGTGGAAGCAATGAAAATGGAGAACTCCATTCCCGCTCCCTGCGACGGTGTAATTGCTTCTGTCAACGTTGCAAAGGGCGATTCCGTTAATACCGGAACAGTCATCGCTACTATCAACGCATAATTCAGTGAAAGGACTTGTTTGAAATGGCAAAGGTTAAAATTACCGAAACGGTTCTTCGTGACGCACACCAGTCACTGATTGCTAC
>CAMVGH010000064.1 GCA_947166945.1 uncultured Clostridia bacterium | reverse complement strand
TGGCTGTATTTGTTCTGATACTGTTCGTACCTTTTACAAAGCGCGAGGGCAGCTTCTTCAAAAAGTACATTCTCCCGCCACTTATCACCATAGGTATTATCGCTGGTATAATCGGAGTGATATTCGGGGTAATATTCGCTGCGCAGGGCGTGGGAAAGCTCGGTAAGTATATCAGCGACAGAAATACGGGCGCCGAGATCGACAGGTTTATTGATCGTTCCGATGAAACTCTCGTTTACATATATCCCATTAACGGTGAGGAGTACTATCCGAACGGAATATATTACAGCTCGGTCAAAACCTCCAGTGTGTTCATAGACTACGATACAAAAGAAGTCGCGTTTGTTGTGTATGTCTGGGGAGGATTACACGATAAATATTTTACCTGTCAACTCGAACAAACCGAATATAAGACAAGAAATTTCAGAAATTTTTATGAAGAGAGCTTTGAGGCTCCCGACATCGGAACCGGATATTATTTTCAGTCTTACACAGAACTGAACGCGCCCGGACAACTTCTATATACATACGGGACTGAAAGAAAATCGAATATGACTAATGGAGTAGCGCTGATAATGCGTGACGGCACAATGTGGGTCGGGCATTTCGAGCCGACAGAGTTATCCCTCGGTAATTCATTTGGCTTTGATCTGTGTCATGACGGTGAACAGCAGAAAATCGAGGATCAGATACTGGCATACGCAGAGCAGAAAAGGCGGGAGTGGAATGAAGATAGCAATTAAAATAATAGCAGTCCTTATCGGCGCGGTAATTCTGATCGCGGGCGGCATTTACCTTGACATTATACTCGTGGAAAAGCATAATGAGGATTACCCGGTGCAATACATAAAAGAGCATTATCCGAACGCCGAGATACTTGACATAGAACGTGGGAAAAATCCCGCGTTCAGCGGAGGTGCGCACGCTGATTATATTCTGTTCGATACCGAAAAACAGATAATTTTCAGTCAGGATTTCTCACCAAAAGGTCTTGGCGGGCGGCTTGAACCCTTCGATATGGGCTACAGCAAATATGATGCCGCTATTGCTGCCCGCGAAGGCTGTGACCGCTGCCTTGCTGTGATACCGGAGGTATATGACGAGGAATACATAGCCCGCTGCAATCCCGAAAGCAGCAGCGGTGTGCTGATATTTATACATAAGTGCGATGTGGAGAAATTTGCGGCGCTGTGCAGAGCGCTGACGGAGTTTGTGCGTAATGAATATTTCCCGTCGAAGTCGGAGCGCGGGCAGTATATAGAGTTTACCGTGTTTGTCTGCGGTGACGAGCTTTACGACAGAGTAAGCAGATTCGACTTTACGCAGTACGCCAAAGATCACGCTTCGGGCAGTATCTTCCAGATGACAGCCTTTGACGTGGCAAAGCTGATAAACGCGGAGGTTACCCGTATCAGCGTATGCACCGAAGACGCGATACCGTATGATTTCTATTATTCTCCCGGCGATCCCTCGTATAAGGATTATCGGGATCCCGCGGATTTTGACGAAACGCTGATAGTTTTTGACGGTGAGCCGAACGATCAGAGCGCCTGTGTCGTTGTTTACGGGGTAGATTATGCAGAATAAGCATTAAAAAGTGGCAGAATGGGCAGCATTCGGTTTCGCGTCTGTTCTGTCACTTTGTATTTATCAAAAAATATCAGAAAAATGTCAGGTTTTGGTTTTCTCATTCGTATTATATATGAAAGGCCTTTCAAATGCGGTCGGAAGGAAGTGAGAGTAAGTGGATGACAATGATTTTGAAAGCTGTGTACATAAATACCGGAACACTGTATTCGGTACCGCAATGTGCTTTGTGAAAAATCCGAGTGACGCGGATGATATTTCGCAGGAGGTTTTTATAAAGCTCTATAATTATTCCGGTCAGTTCGACAGCGACGAGCATATCCGTGCATGGCTTATCAGATGTACCGTTAATCTGAGCAAAAGTCTTTTGCGTTCATATTGGCACAGATTTTCTGCCCCGCTTGAAGAAGCAGGCGACAAAGTTCACTATGACAGCTGTACAGAGCATACGGATATGCTGGAACTGCTGAACAGGCTGAGTCCCAAAATACGCGCGGTCATGTATCTTCATTACTATGAAGGTTATCCGGCAGCGGATATAGGCAAAATGCTCAATATAAGCGAAAGCGCGGTTATGGCGAGGCTCAGCAGAGGCAGAAAGCGCCTCAGGTCATTATTGCTTGAAGAAAGGAATGAAGATGATAATGGATTACAGGAATATATTTGAAAGTTCATTGAACGAGGCACGTGAGACTACTCAGCTCCCCGATGACGACAAGTTTATTAAGATCGTTAAAGAAAGGGCGGTTAATATGGAGAAGAAAAAGATAAGATCAAAGAAGCCGGCTGTTGTTGCGGTTTCGATAGCGGCTGCGGCAGCGCTGACGGTTTCTGCGGGGGCATTGGTCAACTATTTTCATCAGCGATCTGTGGATATATTCTTCCCGGACGTTTCGGGAACACAGACAGAAACACTTATAGATAAAGATAGTCCTCTCACCTCCGCAAACAAACATTTCAGGATAACACTTGACAAAGCATATTATGACGGTGATAACCTTACCTGCATAATGACGGCGGAATCGCTTGACGGAACGCCTTTACCGCGAATCGTCCCGTATGCCTGCCACGACGGGCATTTTTACAGAGGAGTATATCCCCTGCATTACGATATGTCAACCGAATTCCGTGGCATAGACCCACACGGCAGCTTGTCAAAACCGTTCGTTGTACACATCTCCGAGAATGAACTGCGTACAAGCATGAGCGGAGTGGGAGTTAAGACCCTTGCCGGTGGAACCTATATCCGATTTAATATCTACGACTCTCCGAAACCGCAGACATTTTCTTTAAATGAAAACGGCGAATACGTTATGGATGATGACGAGGAAGAATGGAACCAACTGGGCGGGATAGAGCTTTATACAGAAGTCGAAAAAAATATTGACGATACGGAAATCTTCAGCTCAAACGGCGATAAGCTCATACTTACGCAGATAGGGTTTTACTCAAATACTTTTTCCATTATGCCACGGTACAGAAATGGTGATATCGTGAATATGCCGGAAATAAAGCTTGTTCTGAATGACGGTACAGCGAGACCTGCATACGAAAGTCCCAATATTTATTCGATGTGGTCGGATACATGGTGCTATTTCCTGTTTCCTGAGTTGATACAGCTTGACGAGTACAGCGGTATCGAAGTGGACGGAGTTCGTTATCTGAAAAACAGTTGAAGGCAATATCATGGCGCACAGATTTCGGTCTGTGCGTCTTTTTTGCCATAAAAACTTTCCTTTTTCCGATTTTTACTAAATAAACTACATATACAATTGAAAAATAATCGGATATATGATATAATTATTCTATACAAGTGTTGTTCACAGTGTACAAACAATGTCCGCGGGAATTGTTGGATTTTAACAAATCGTATTTTTTTTGAAAAACAGCGTAACTTTTCACGTTTTCATTCGTTATATAATCAGAAGGCTTGTAAAAACAAATCTGGATAAACCAAGAAATATTTTGAGGTATGAGATGCTTTCATTATATTTAAGCTTAGTCGATAACGAGGAACAGCGTTCCCTCGTTGAGCAGATATATTACGACTGCGAGCAGATAATGTACCGCGCGGCGTACTCTATTCTGCATAACAAGCAGGACGCTGAGGACGCGGTACACGACGCTTTTTTGCGGATAGTTTCCGATATTGACAGGATAGCTTCGGTCGATCCCGGCAAACGCAGAAATTATGCGGTAATTGTTGCGAAAAATATTGCGATTGACCATTACAGAAAAAATAAAAAACAGGTGGACATCAGATATTCGGAGAAATGCGTCGGAGAACGAAACGCGGTTGCTGACCTGCCGTATGTTGAATTCTTTACTCCCGGTGGTAATACACGGGTGATTTTTGATAAGACCGGAATACTTGAAAGGAAGAATAATCAAAAGTGTTTCGGACAGTTTCACATTGATATACAGAAGTTTGGTTATTCAACGTTTGACGTTAGCTGAAAGGAAAAGAATTAAATGAAATATTATAACTTTTCTCCCTCTTGTACCTCAAAATATGTTAGTGCAATAGAGCCATTAAATGCTGACGAGGCAGAATACTCTCGCTGTGATGTGTGTGGCGCTGACAAATTGATTGACTGGAACAGCATTAAGCCTGTATTTGAATGTGAAACAATTACATCACGCCGAACGCTGCCAGATATTATGTTATACGGCGGGAGAATAATACACTCGTTTAATTTCTGGTATATTGTGTCTGCGGCATTTAAAGCTTTTTGCTATAACAATTCCGTTAAAGGCGTGATGTTTTCCGATGCCGATTTAGTTACACGAAACAGAGGAAAGCTGAGCAGCATACCTGAACGATACTATCTTATGCAGATAACCGGACGAGCGCAGCTTGACTATGCAAAAATGGGTGTGGAATGTTCGATCTGTCAGAAATGCTGTCATTATGTTTACAGCAGTGAATATTTCCCGCTTTATGACCCGAAAGGCATATTCCCAGCGTTGCTTGATGAATCCGCATGGGACGGAACAGACGTTTTCAATCATGGCGATTGTACAGAGGATTTTATGGAAAAGGTACGAGCTTCCGGATTAAAAGGCATTGACTTTTTACCTTATGAGTCAAAATTTGATATTGCAAGCAACAAAAGATATATCAGAGTATAAAAAGTGAAGGAGCCCGACTATGACTATCAAAGTCAACATCAAACAACTCGGCAAAAAGAAAAACAAGATCGCGGGAGTGCCTTTCCCGCTTGAACACGAACCGCGCACAGTCCGTGAGCTTATTCGCGAATGTGTGCATACCTGCGTCTGTCAGTACAACGAACGTGCAGCGAAAAGCAATGACCCCGACCCGCTCACATCGGAGCAAATAGCCGATATGAGCGAGATAGGCAAGATAGCTTTCGGCATAAACTACGGCGACAAGCTGCCGGACGAGGAAAAGGCTGTCACAGACGCTTATCAGGCTTATGAGGACGGCTTGTTCCGGGTGTTCATTGGCGAAGATGAAGCGGGAGAGCTTGACAGCACGGTTAGCATAAGCGCGGGCAGCGAGGTGACATTCATTCGCCTTGTTATGCTTGCGGGAAGAATGTGGTAAGGAGGAAAAACGATGAAGCAATATACCGCAGAGGAAAAGTCGAGGCTGAAAAAGCTCGGAGAAAAGTATCTTGAAAAACGCGGAAAGTTCAGACAGGACTGTTACAAAAAGCTGCCTGATGATGTAAAAGAGCTGATCGGAGATCACTGCAATTATTACTACGAGTTCCGGGTGGGCGGTGCGCTTTGCAAAAAGATGATCGCATATCTCTCGGAAAGTGAAAAGAACCTGCCCTCGGAATTTATCGGAAAGCACGCCCCGGAGCTGTTCAACGGCTACATAAACCCGAAGCACAAAAAGCATTTTTATTACACTATCGACCATGTTCACGAGCGTATTTACGCGACGGGGTGGCCGCGGCGATCACTGCGTTCCCGCGACCCGATGATAGTTGCGAACTGTGTTATCAACGTTATTCGTGATTTCAAGGAATGGGACTCCGTGCCCGATGATATCTGCGATTATCTTGAAGACAAGCTGACCGAAGAAGAACTCGGATATAAGCTTCGGGATACAAGTCTGCCTTACTGTTTTGACGATCTTGCAGCCGCCGAGATAGATTTCAGGAATGAGCGTCTTATCAGCCTGCTTACCGACTGCATAAACGGCGAGAATGACATTCCGCTCGATCGTCTGATGTTCCGTGCAATAGTCAAGAGCCACGACCGCGGACTGCACGAGCTTCTCGGACGGCTGCTGTGTGCCGCACGTTTGCAGGAGGGACTGCGCCAGTCGATATGCGAGACAATGGACGAGGGTACTCCCGAAGCGTTCCTGTATCTGCTCGGCGTTATCAATGAGAACAACTTTATCCGCTTTACATCTGTCAAGCGCGCGGTAGGCACATGGCTCGGATTTGCGGAAGAGGAGACCGTAAAGCTCGAACGTATAAGCGACAAGTCGATAGCTTTGATAACCGATTGTCTTACTGACCCGGCAAAGCGGGAAGAATATCTGAACTCCGAGGACTCGATGAAAATTCATATCGGGCTGTGGTCACTGGGATTTTACGAGAGCCGTGACCTTGTGGAGAAGATACGCGAGATATCGAAGCACGGCTCGCGGCACCAGCTCCTTACCGCGTCTTACTCGGTCAATCTGTTGAACGATGCTGTATTTGAGAATAGCATAGCAAAAACTGTTGTGGAAAAGTATTACAGCGATAGTGAAGTTATAGCTGCATATCTGCCGTTCTTTATGCCGAATGTGAGTTATTGGGTCGCTAAGGCTTCTGGTCCGAGCTATTATGTATCATCTGCATATGAAGAAAGACTTCAGGAGCATATAAAGGATTACAGTGTCCGTGAATACTGCTCACTTGACACATATTTTCAAAACGCGGAAGAAGCTGAGAAATATTACGGCATATTGAAGAATATTTGCGACAGCTTCAAAGGTAGAAAGCAGACCTATTCTCCTTTCATATTCCCGTGGTATTCCGCAGAATTTACCAAGGGCGACATGATTATCCGTTTGGCATATATCGCAAGCGCACTTCACTCCGAGAAAAAAACGGACGAAATGTGCGGTTTGCTGACAGAAGCCAATTCAGATGACAGGAATCACATTCTGCGGCTGCTGGCAACTGCTCCCGAAACAGAGATACAGCGCAGTACGCTTGTTTCCGCGCTCTGCGATAAGGCGGAATTTACACGCTCAACGGCGTATTATATTGTGATTGCTTGTTGTGATCGGCTTACAGCAGAGAATTATCTGCAAATGGAGGAAATGCTGAAATACAAGGCTGCCGATGCGCGTGAAAACCTGATAAAGCTGCTTATGAAGCAGGACGACGATGCACTGTACGGGAGCGTTTCGCGGCTTATCGCAGACAAGAAGGAGGAAAAGCGCACCGCAGCCCTTGACATTATCCTGAACCTGTCGAAGGACGAAAAGCGCGGGGAGCTGTTCGGACGGTGCAGGGAACTCACCAAGTCCATGACTGCACCTACAACAAAGGAGAAGATACTTCTCGACAGCATTTCCCCCGCGGACAGCGTAAAGTCCGAAGCGTCCGCAAAGTCGCTCTACACCGAAAAGGACGAGTATATCCCTGAGATACCGGACAACGAGCTTACCCGTGAGTGCGTAGATATATTTATGCGGTATTTTCCGGATTCGTCGGTGGGAGAAATGCTTTATCCGGACAAATACAGGAAGGGGTTATTCGGTAAGATAAAGATCTCTCCGTGCGGCTCCGCCAAAAAAGCGGATAAGGATCTCAAATCGCTGTGCGAATTCATAAAGCAGCACGAGCGTGACGAGTTCATTGACAGCAGAGGTGAGAAAAATATAGTCGGTTGTGAAGCGGGAGAATTCAATTCCGTAGATGAAAACCATAGAAGAGTATTACCACTGCGTGACCTTTGGAAAGCATGGATAGATGAAAACATTCCGGATCCGGAACGGCTGCTGCCAATGTATTTAAAGTCGGGAACAGGCAGACGATCCACCGACTATACGCGACATATCAGCGGGACACTGAACGAATTGTATGGTAATGATCTGTGCGAACGACCCAGCTATGAGTATATCATGCACGCTCATGTAATTCTGTATATGCTGCTTTATGAATACATCTCCAAACATGACTTTTCTCGGATAGCAATTGCGCTGTTTCTGTATTTTACAGAATGTGTTCCCGCCGAGAATCTGCTGTTCAGATATAAGGGGTTCGGATATGAAGATACGGCTGCACTTACAGAAGATGACAGTATCAGGAATTTGATCTGCAATATCGACAGAGGCGACTCGGATACAATGTCTGTTACATATCCGCTGCTGTACGGACTGTATCTGAAATTTGTACTGGCAGCCGCAGGGAAAAACAAGGACAGCGATTATCGGTATCTGCAAAACCATTATCGCCGCGTCCTGCCCTCCGCAAAATACACGATACTCGCTGCATACCGGAATATCATAACAGTTTCGCAGATGTACAGTTTGCTGTTCAAGCGGGACAATATCGCTGATGCGTTCTCATTCGTCACATCGGCAATATCCGCAGTACGCGAAAAGGACAAGAACTATACTTCCCGTGAGCGTTATAACTGGCGGCGCAGCGAAGTGCTCCGCGATATCGAAACGGACGAGGGATTTTTGCAGTTCATTTCCGACATATATGACACGATAATAAACGAAGTGCTGTCTGTCGAACTGAAACGCGGCGACACTCAGACGAAATATTCTCAGTACATAGGTTCCGTGAACCGCGTTTACGGCATTGAAAACTTTGTTGCGATACTGTCGGCACTTGGAAAGGAAAAGCTTGAACGCAGCACATATTATTGGCATGATACGAACACTAAGAAGACTGCTCTTTCCCGTCTTCTTGCAGTTTGCGTCCCGGACAGCGGCGATAATACCGACAAACTCCGCGAGCTTCTGAAAAGCACCGATATTACCGAAAAGCGCCTTATCGAAGCCTCGCTTTACTCGCCGGAGTGGATAGACATTGTCGCGCAGTACCTCGGCTGGGAGGGGTATGTGTCGGGCTGCTACTACTTCATGGCGCACATGAACGAGCAGTTTGACGACAAGCGCAAGGCGATGATAGCAAGGTACACTCCGTTGACTGCAGAGGAGCTGAACGGCGGTGCGTTCGATGTCGAGTGGTTCAGAAGCGCGTATGAAACGCTCGGTCAGAAACATTTTGACGCGATATACGATGCCGCGAAATACATCACCGACGGCACGAAACATTCCCGTGCGCGGAAATACGCTGACGCTGTGCTCGGAAAGTTCACCGTCGATGAGACGGAAAAGACTGTTGCCGACAAGCGCAACAAAGACCTGCTCATGGCGTATGCGCTGATACCGCTGGCAGGGGAGGACGACATCTGCCGCAGGTATCTGTATTTGCAGCAATTTCTGAAAGAAAGCAAAAAATTCGGTTCGCAGCGAAGCGCGAGCGAAAAAGCCGCAGTGGGTATCGCAATGCAGAATTTAGCGACGAACGCCGGATATGCAGATGTGACGCGCCTGACGCTGCGAATGGAGACAAAGCTTATCGACGACAGCCGCGATCTTTTCAAGGAAAAGATCATTGACGGCGTGAGCGTGAAGCTGCACGTTGACAAGTTCGGAAAAGCCGAGATAATTGCGCAAAAGGACGGAAAGCCGCTTAAATCCATACCCGCGAAGATCAAGAAAAACGAGCATATCGTGCGCCTTACGGAAACTAAGAAGAAACTCACCGAGCAGTACCGCCGCACGCGCCTTATGTTCGAGCAGTCAATGGAGGACGAAACACAGTTCACGGTGGGAGAGCTTCATGAGCTGCGAAAAAATCCCGTAGTCGAGCCGATAATACGCGACCTCGTGTTCAAAGAGCAGGACGGCGGCGAGATTGGATTTATTAACGAATACGACGGTTTTATGAAATGCGGTTCATGCATTGAAGAGAAGATGAATAAAACCCGCCTTGTGACTATTGCACACCCGTATGACATGTACCGTGACGGGCATTGGGAGTGGTATCAGCGTTATTTGTTCGACAAGGGGTTGGTGCAGCCGTTTAAACAGGTGTTCAGAGAGCTTTATGTCAAGACTGATGAAGAACTTGAAATGTGCGATACCCGTCGGTATTCCGGCAATCAGATACAGCCCACAAAGACTGTTGCGTGCCTGAAAACGCGCCGCTGGGTAGCCGACATCGAGAACGGTTTGCAGAAGGTTTACTACAAAGAGAATATCGTTGCGACGATATACGCAATGGCAGACTGGTTCTCCCCCGCGGATATCGAGGCTCCGACGCTGGAAGGGGGGGCGTTCTATGACCGAAAGAACGGCAAGCCCATGAAGATAAAGGACATTCACGACATCATCTTCTCCGAGGTCATGCGGGACGTCGATCTCGCTGTCAGCGTTGCCCACGCGGGCGGAGTTGACCCCGAAACGAGCCATTCGACTATCGAGATGCGTGCTGCGCTGGTGCAGTTCACTCTGCCGCTGTTCAAACTGATAAATGTGGCAATAGAGAAGAACCACGCGCATATCAAGGGTAAGTACGGGGATTATTCCGTACATCTCGGCAGCGGCGTTGTGCATAAGCTCGGCGGAACAATGATAAACATACTGCCTGTCCATTCGCAGCACAGGGGAAAGCTGTTCCTGCCGTTCGCGGACGATGACCCGAAGACTGCGGAAATACTGACAAAGATACTGTTCCTCGCGGAGGACGGAAAGATAAAGGATCCGACTATACTTAACCAGATAGTTTAGTCTTTGACTGTATATATAAACAGGCTCTGAAAAGCTTATGTAAGCGTTTCAGAGCCTTTGGTCGTTATCCTTTACATGCCCTTATTTTATAGAAATATTATATCACAATTGCTGTTAAATTGCAACATAGACACTTATCAAGTAATAAAATCTTGATTTGTACGGGGGCAATAATGGATAGAACGGTGATAAGAGAAAAATTTAAAAAGAAAGCAAAACCGGAGCATTTCAACCTTGCTCCGGCTTGTTTTATGTAATTCTTTTATAATCCGAGTTCGGAATAATAATCATTAAGGTGATACGGTATCTTTTTGGGGTCCAATATCCTGTCCACGAAAGAACCGTCCGATATCCTTAATCTTTAATAAGCCATCAAATAGGTTTAGAATAACAGTTTGCGAATATTATCAATGTATGCCTGCCGCCGACTTTTTACAGATGAATCATCTTCGCCCTCCATGATGCTCCAATATTCGCTTATGTAACTCGAAACCGGATTTTGCCACGGTACAATATATACTTTTTCCTCGTTAATAGTATAGGAAGAAAGGATTGTTTTCATCTGTTCCGTATTAGTACCAATCGCCCCACAGAATTTCATAAACTCATCAGATAACCAATCACGATGATTATCTGAATGCTCCAACAAACCAAACGAATAAACTGATTCGGACATTTGCCATACAACAACATCAAGTCCGTCAGAGGCATCAAGACCAAAATATTCAGGAAAAGCTTTAAGTAAGGTATTCTGCTCATAACTTAATTCCTGAGGATCGGTTTCTCCTGTGTTTCTGCTGCACGCTGAAAACACACAGGAAATCAAAACCATACCGAGCATCAGAGAAAATGTTCTTTTAATTCGTTTCATATATTCCTCACATTATTTTAGCACTTGTATCTTCGGATAAATTCCCATAAATAACACCGTATGGTGTTTACTTATATACCTGACTGCAAGAGTATTATCCATTTTTCAGCCTTGTCATAGTCCCTCTGAACGCCGTGACCTTTGATATATGCGTTTGCGACATTCTCCATACCCTGCGGAACGCCATTTTCAGCCGCCTTCAAAAAAAGACTGAATGCCTTCTCCTGATCCTTCGGTACCGACAGACCGTTATTATACAGTATCCCGAGGTTGTTGCAAGCCTTGTATTCACCCTTTGCGATACACTCCTCATATATCACGCGGGCTTTTTCACAGTCCTTTTCAACTGCATATCCATATTGGTACATAACTCCGACATGGTTGTGCGCGCTGATATTGCCCTGTGCTTCAGAAGCCTTATACCATTTCAGCGCTTCTTCATAGTTCTTTTCCGTACCGCTGCCGAGGCGGTACATATCACCGAGCCTGTCCTGCGCTTCCGCGTCACCGGCCTCGGCTTTTTGCTTGGTTATTTCTAATTCTGTCATAACTCAGAAATCGAACCCTTCACAATCCTCGTTAACGATCACTTGCTTTATACCGCTGACATTGTTCAGAGCCTTCAGTATCCCTTGTATTGATATGTTTTCATTCCCGGGAGTTGTATTACCGATGTCAAGATAAACACTAAGTTTATCCCCTTCGTTAGTAACATCGACATAGCCCGGAAAAGTCTCTTCATCGAACGATTGCAGAAATTCGCTCAACGCCTGACGGGTCTTCTCGAGTTTACTGTCATCGGGTGCATCTGCAAAATACACACTGTAGGTGAAGTTTTCGCCGTCAAAGCCTGCCGTGTGAACATCATAATACAGTCCGAGCTTGTCAAATCCCATCATACTGTCAAATTCGTGCTCCATAATTGTTCCTCCTGTAATTGTATTGTCAATATTATGTGTATTTTCGTTCCGGTTTTATCTTTCGCTTCTTATTGTGATGCTGTAGATATCCTCACACTTTTCTTATAGACTCCGCAATTTTCATTCCAGTTTCATAATCAAATCCCGAGAACATAAGTTCAAAAATATAATCGCCGTTGTCCCAGACAAAGCAATGGGTTTCATTCTGTATCAAAAAATAAATGCCCTCATGACCGTTTATTGTGACATTGGTTACTGTGCTGCCTTCGGTGTTCATTGCCGTTGTAAGACCATGCTTTACTTTATATGAAAATTCTATTTCGATGCCTTCGTCCGTCCATTCTTCCCAGTAATGAAATTCATTGTCTGCGATCACCTCTTTGCTGAGACCGCTCAGATCATATCCTATCTCATATCGGTCAACGATCTTTTCCGGAGCCCCTTCGACCTCAACATGTGCTATCGAGTGATCCCAATACTGCTTTGCAGTTATGTCCCCGAAGCGGTGTGTAATGTAAACGCCTGCACCCGTAAGCAGCAGAATTGACAGCACTATCAGCACCGCCACCTGTATTTTCCTGCGAAAATGCAGTTTCCGGAATGTGCCGGCTACACTCTCGTTCTGCGACTGTGATTTCTCATACGCTTTTATGAGAAGCTTCTTTTCATGCTCATATTTCCGTGAAAACCTGTGCTCCGGCATATCCGGCAATGTGTTCTCCTCTGCGGCAGCCTGCATTGCAAGCGCATTATAGAAACTATCATATTTCATCGTCTTCACCGTCCTTTAAGATGCCGTACAAAGCCTTTCTTGCCCTGAAAAGCCTCGACCTTACCGCGACCTCGCTTATGCCGAGCATCTTTGCTATGCTTCCCGTGGATTCCTCATGATAATAGTACAGGATAAGGACCTGCCGGAGCTTGTCGTTAAGCTTTGATATTGCCGAATTCAGAGTTTCGCAGTCGTACTTCCCAAACACATCACGCTCAACATCGCTGCCCTCGTCTCCGATATCGGTATCGTTCATATCGACCTGTTTCATGCGGGAGCGGCAGATGTCGACAGCGATATTGCGTGTTATGATAATGATATAACTCTTTCGTTTGTCAGGGGCAATGCTGCGCACCCTGTCAATGTTGGAAATTATGCGGATAAATGCTTCATGTACAGCATCCTCGGCATCCTGCTCGTTATGAAGCACCGCAAACGCGGTTCGGAACATTATCTGTTCATAGTCAGAAAAGAGCTGCTCGACAAGCGTTCTTTGCTCGTCGTTCCCGACCATTGATAAGTATAATGAAAGCATCTCATACCTCTTGTCCGGTATTCGTTCTCATGCCCTCTACTTAAATAACGAATGAGAAGCGAAAATGTTACGGAATTTTTTGAAATATTTTCAAATTTGTGAAAATGCAACAAATATCATGCCGATATATAGTGCAGGGTTTACAGTTTAATTTTTGTACCACAAAGAAATTATATCATATTCTTGAACTTATTTCAATGAAAAAGCGCACAAGCCGAGACATGTGCGCTTATTGTTATTATACCGTCAAGGTCGAAGTATCATTTGTCTTACTCACAGCTATCTTCGCCGCCATAGCCGCGACTGTAAGCGACGAGCTGCCGAAGTCGTCATTTTCGGCTTCACGCTTCTGCTCAGCCTTGAAGTGACGGTCGAGAAGTTCAAGGAGAGAATCTACCATATCATTACGAGGTTCATCGTCATATCCGAGTTTCTCCTGCATCATTACATACCATTCTCTGGGGTGTTCAACAGCGGTATCCCATAATGGATTAAAACGCTCGGTATTGTAGCCGTTTGAGCGTTCACATATACCGGTGATAAGCGCCTGTACCTTTACGGGATCATCTGTTTCTTCTTTAAAATATGTATATCTCATCACAGTTGTTAGATCATCTGCTATCGCCAAAGATGTCAGAATATCCATATTACTTTCAGCTGCGGAACTGTAAATATTGCGGGTCTGTGTATGTGCGATCTCGACCATACCGGTATCGGGATCTATTGTGAAAAACTCACCGTGGTTTAGGTGCGTAACATCGCCGTAACTGTCGAAATGCTTTTGCAACACATCTCTGAGTGAATCGCCGTTTGCAAGTCCGGTTTGCAGCTTTTCGACAAATTCGTTGAATTTTCCCGGGTCGATTCTAACTTGAATACAGTTGCCCTCCCGACATAGTTCAAGATTTTTTTCTCTTTTATTATCGAATGCTTTATCATATTCGTTGTATGATACTATACCCCATTGTCCCATGGCGAGCTGGAGCTTGTGCGCATTGGACACAATATACATATCCTCAAGCTCGTCGTCGAGCATTTCCAAAGCATTCGAGGCTATCGCATTCACGCCCCTTACTTCACTATAAGAGAAAGCCCCCTGCAAGGCTATACCGAAATCGGAGCCGTCTGTATTTGATATTGTTTTGCGTCTTGCGGTGAACATCTGTATCGTGTTGTTAATTGCTATATTATTCATAATCTCCTCCGTCATTTGCATTCCAAAACGCCATTCTTATATGTAAGATAGCACTTCATATTCCTGTACTTCTCGTATTCTCCGTTTGCGACAGTCTCAACAGCGCTTCTGAATGCTTCCTTCAGAGTACGGGCTTTTATGATAGTCTGACGCTCTTTACCCCACACACCTATGGGGTCGAATATTCTGCCTTTCGCGTTCTCCTTTATAAAGCTGTCGAGCTCCTCGGGAAGTCCGACAGTGTTTCCGTCCTCATCAAGAGAAAGGTCGAATATTGTCACCCCGCTGCCCTCATCATCGAGAGTTCTTACCGCCGTCTTGAGCCAAGAGCCGGTAAAGCTGCTTTCATAGAGCTTATCCTTATTCACATCGTAGTAGAATCTTGACATTCTCGAACCGTCCACAAGCTTCTCACCATACTTTGCCTTATTACCTGCCCTGTCGGTGAACAGATCCTGCACGCGGCGATTGGTTTCCTCATCATTTGCTCCGCTTACTTCGACATAGACTCCCCATACGCTGAATGTCAGCTCTTCATCGGGAGCAAGCTCGATCCCTGCTTCGGACAGCATATCGGCGAGAGTAGCCTGCATGATGTTCTGCTCACGGGTATGCTTTGCCGTACCGATGACCTCACAGCCTACACCGCCGTTTATGAAGGTATTCATTATGTGCTTTTCCCACGGTTCGAGCTCCGCACCCGTTTTATATTTTTCTATTGCGGCTTCACGGTCGGCGGTGACTTCATCCGTGTTCCAGAGCTGCGGGGGTACTATATAATCGGGGTCATAACGCCAGCGCCGTTCCGCAGCTTCATTCTTATATCCCTTGACCGCAAGCCTGTAGCTGTCATCAAGCTCCTTATTGAACATATGATTACCGGTTCTGCGGTAATAATATTCGTTGAATTCCTCTTTGGTGACACCTTCGAGAGGTTCACCCTTGCTCAATGTAGTATGTATGTAATCATCGAGCATAGCGTTCTTTGCTTCCTGCGACAGCTCGAATGTCACAGCGTCGCCGCTCTTTTGGACAGGTGCAAACAGCGTCGTCTGCTGAACAGGCTGCGATTTGGTACGCCGCTTGTTCTTATTCAGCGATTCGAGCAGTATCTCGATCTCGCTGCGGTCACGCTTTGTGATATTCTGTTTGTTGTATATTCCTAAATCCATTTTCCAGACCTCCCGAAAATGCCCATATATTATAATATCGGCAGAAATCGGAAAAAGTTTAATGTTTTTAGGAAAAAGGGCACAAAATAGTACTCGCTTTTATACGCATAAATCAAGCTGTGTGGTGTCCGAAAGCCCTCCCGACAAATTTGTCTTGCTTTCTGTCTGCTTTGAATATTCAAGATAAGTGTCGTGATACAGCTTTGAAAAGAATATACCGACGCAGTTTTCCTTTGGTGTGCTGAACTTATGAAATCCGCTGTTGGAGCTGTAGCCGCCTACACGGTCGCCATTCTCGTCAAATATATCCATACATATATGACCATTAGGGTGTCTGCTGCCCGAATATGAGCCATTTCCGCTGTCAAACTTTCCTTCCGCTTTAAGAATGTGTTCGAGCAATGTTTCGGGGTTTTCTCCTTTTTTGAAAGCATAGTTCTGTATATCCTTATCGAATTGTGCCAGTGCCTCGGAGAGAAGCTTGTCCCTGTCGGGTGCAACTTCGTCTCTGAGCTTGAAGAGGAAGCTGCGGAACGAATTGCTTTCGTACTTTCCGTCTCCGAGAGCGTCATTATAAGCTATCTCGCGCATCTTGTTGATGTTTTCCTCGGTCATAACATCTCCGGGACTTTTTCGTTTCTTGGCTCTCGCAGGCGATTGGCTCCCATAAGCCTTGTTGATACTGTTTACTAAACTCATGCGTCCTACAAACATAAATAACCTCCCTTTGCTTTCATATTACAACAACTTACTGAATATCGACCCGCTCATTGCCGAAGTATA
>CAMVGH010000063.1 GCA_947166945.1 uncultured Clostridia bacterium | reverse complement strand
GCTTCTATGCCGAATGATATGAGAAGTATATTTTTCGATAAAAATGCTGTTCATAAATAAACTTTTGAAAAAGCATTTTTCCGTTTTTTAAGGTTTCATTATATTGGTATCTTTATTATTTGCTGAAACAAAGGTATGCGCAAGTTTACGCTATACTCAATAGCCAAAATGTCTTGCTCCGCGCAACATTTTAGCATTGAGTCAGGGACACCCTGATACCCTTTTGGCTGATTTTGAAAAAAACAGCAAATTTGAAAAAAATACCGAAACGGTCATTCTTTAAAAAAGAACAAATATATCTTTGTTTACGAATTTCTATAAACAGAAACAGCGGGGCATATACTCCGCTGTCTGATCTTGTTATTTTGGTGTTTTGTGTAGCATCGCAATAATCGTTCAATCCCGATACTGCTGAACCACGTCCGTCAGAATTGCTCTGTCCACCAACAGTCCCAACGTGTTTTCCCATATCCGTATCTCGTTGAATGTTTTCGGGCGGGGATTTTTCTCCGCATACTGTCTCCGAAGCGCCTCTCGATACTCCCAGGCTTCGTTGTCAACCTGCCGCGGTATCAGCTCCCATTTCAGCCGACCTTCGAGCGACGGTATCACCTGCGGGTAATTCTCAATCATATACTCCTGCCACTTTTTGCCCCAGTGACCTATCGGCTCGCTCATCAGCTTCTGTTCTTCTTCCGTCAGACCAAGCTCCAACTGCTCCAGATACACGAACGTCGTCGGCTCCAACTTGTATGTCCTGCCATTCTCCGTTATAGTTTCAGGATAGAACTTCTTGTCCTCCTCACACCATATCTGCTTAACATTTCTCATATATCTTTCCTCCTTTTCAGTACGGTCATTGGTTCTGCTTTGCCTTACAATTGTATTTTAACACATTAAATCGTGATTTTCAAGTGTAACTTGCTTTTTCCTTGCCGCGACCACTGATTTTTGTATAATTTAACGATTTACCACTTGAATGTATGTGCAATCTAGCAGGAACTACAACAGATCACCAATGTCATATACCATACCCTGTTCAGCCAAAAGCCGACTGATTTTATCAGCAATCAGCTCCTGGAATGTCTATTCTGAAAAAGAAAATGCGCGGCGGGTGATTAAAGAAAACACCTACCACAAAGGCATCTCACTTTACATCACAATAAAACCTTGCGGTCGTGACATCAACATCAAATGAAGTGACCTCCTTTTTTCTTTCAGCGCAGCCACTAAATAATTGCAGAATTGAAAGAAAAATATATAATGAAATTCTGTGAACAAAAGCGTCCAGGGCGTACAAACCTTGTCATTATACGCTTTTACGGGATTTTTCAGCTCGACCGAAGCGCGTCCGGTTATCTGACGATCTGTTTTCAGTACGTCCCTGTACGCTTCTCGGACGAGTTGTGTAACCTCACAAATCCTTATTGTCAAAGGCTTCGGACGGGGTGGACGCGATTTTTATTGATTTTTGATACACATACCCTCAAATCCCCGCACCTCTTTATTACCTGCTTTTATATGTGTTGTGTACTTGATATTGTATTTGTTGGTGTTGTTGCATACCCACCGTACAAATGTTTCTCTTTTCAAAGCTGTCAAAGCGTTTTCTTCGCACCATTCAGTGTACACGCGATACAGATTACTGTTCGATATTGCATACCCGCTTCTGAATTGCACAGCTTCATTCATAAAATCAATTACATTGCAGTTCTCCGCGACAGCTCCCTCATTGTTCGCCTTTGTCTTTTCGGATATGGTGAATTTATAATTGTTTTCTATGAGCCGCCGAAGCCCGTCAAGCGCCCAGCAAAATATTTTCAGGAGTTCCTTTCTGAACATTTCCGATAGGTTAGGATCATCAATGCGGTTACGCGGTTTGGGCTTCACGGAAAGGATTATCAAACGCCTTGCAAAACCGTCAGACTTGTCATAAAGTGCTTTAGGTGAGCCGTTTCCAACGCATACAAGGCGGCAGTATAAATGTGCTTGCTGTGACTGCTTTCCTTTTGCTTCAACATCTACCGGTATTTCGGCGGTTATGATGTTCTTTATGTAGCCTGTTGATTTTAACGCCTCTAACTGCATATCATCATCGTACAGGACGAGCTTGTTCATCAGGTTATAACGCTCAAACTTGTCATTTTCTATACGCTGAAAGCTGTCAGAATGGACAGACGAGCCGAACAGGTCTTTTATCATAACCCCTATACGGCTCTTGCCCTCGCCGCCGTTCCCGATGATGAACAATGCCGCTTGTCCCTTTGTTGACGGTATCATACAGTAGCCGAGATACTCTTGCAGGGTCATTATATCGTCAAGCTCCAACAACCCACATAAAAAATCCATAAAGTGCCCGGGATAATAACAATGTTTCCATATATCGGGATCATATTCCACACACAGCCTGTTCACGCAGAAACGTTTTTCGGGAATAAATGTGGGCGGCTCACCGATCTTTCCGTCAACTTTAATTACACCGTTCAGGACGTGTATCTCATCATCACGGGGCTTTATCGGCGCGCTGTGGCAGAATAGCGCCAGCGCGTCGAAAAGTGAATTTGTTTTCTTGGCAATCCCGCTTGTAACCCCGTTGGCTTCAAGAAGCCTTGCGATCTCCGAACGTATCTTTGCATGGCTTTCCATACCGTCGATAGAGTAAAACTGTCCGTCGATATACCGTAGCTCACTGCATTCGCAAAAGGTCTTGCAGAAAAGCGGCTCGTCTATCTTCTTTTCGTCGGATAACCACTTGACTTTCTTGTCGGAATTTGTTATAATGTATTTGTCAGTTGAGGACTGCTCCGAGCTTGTTGCCGCAAGCTCATTGGGAGCGGTCTTTTCTTTTTCAGTCATTGCCGCCCTCCTTTAGCAATCCGGAGCAGTCAAAGCCATAATACTTCTTAGCAAGGTAGGCACGGGGCAGTTTTCCTGCTACTGTGATGAAACCTTGCTCTTTAAGCTCCTGATTACACTTGCGGATAATGTCATAAGCCTTCCCGCGGCTGATACCGAGCATTTCCCGCAGCTCGTCTGCTGTAATGAATTGTTTTGACATAAGATGTTCCTCCTAAAATAATAGTATATTACAATCTCTGCACCTATAATACATAATAATCGCAATAAGCGTACTATAAATGCATATTAGAATTATAACATACCCAATATAATTTGTCAATACTATTTATAAAAAACAAAAATAATTTAAAAAAATAATAATATGCACTTGAAATTCGTATTTCTTTGTGGTATAATATGTACGAGGTGAGACAAAATGGACAACAAAGCAATTGGTCAGCGCATAAAAGCACTCCGCAAGGAACAGCACCTAAACCAAAGCGAGTTTGCAGAAAAGATCGGCAAATCCCTACGCACTGTACAGAAGTATGAAAATGGTGAGATCGAGGTTTCAATATCCGTAGTAAGCGATATAGCGAGGGTACTAAACTCCACGACCTCCTATATTTTCGGCTATGAAACAAGTGTCAGCGGTATTCAGAAGCTTTCCGACATAATGGATTTTCTGTTCAAGCTGGAGAACATTGCCGGTGTGGACTTTAACATCAATGTAAAGAAGCCGCCGCAAGACGAGCAATGGGAGTGTTCCATTTCTTTCAGCGGAAACAGCGATGCAGAATATAACGCAGATCTATGTCTATTCCTTGAACGGTGGGCAGAGGAACGTGAAAAGTTCAGCACTTACTTTTCTTCCCTTGAAGCGTACAAGGCGTGGAAAGAAGAAACGCTTGCCTATTACGCTGAAAGTTACCTGCAATCACAAGAACCGCAGGAGCTTGACTTTGAAACGCGAATGAACAAGCGCAAGGAGTATATGGAAAGTATCTTAAAAAAGAACAAACAGGGCTGAAAAAGAAAAATGCCGCAAAAGCGGCATAACGTGAAAATCATTCAAGAAAGGAAGATGTAAATGTCAGTAACAAAAGACGGCGATACAGGAAAGTGGATGTCACAGCTCCGTGTCACCGACTGGACGGGCAAGGTGATACACAAGAAGAAGCGCGGCTTTGAAACCAAGCGGGAAGCCCTTGAATGGGAACGTGAGTTCATAAACCAGGCTAACGGCAGCTTAGGTATGATGTTCGGGGATTTTATCAAGCTCTACTTTGAGGATATGGAAAAGCGTTTGAAGCCCTCAACGATAGAAAACAAGCGTTGGCTCATAAACTTAAAGATAACCCCGTTTTTCGGCAGAAAATCCCTCAATGAGATAAAGCCGACAGACATACGCAGATGGCAGAATGAGCTGCGCAGCTATCGTGACGAGAACGGAAATCCCTATTCCAACACCTATTTAAAGACGATAAACAATCAGCTCACAGCAGTTTTCAACTATGCTGTAAAGTTCTACGGCTTGCGCGAAAATCCTTGTCATAAGGCGGGAACAATGGGCAAGAAAAATGCCGATGAAATGCTGTTCTGGACAAAAGCTGAATTTGAAAGCTTTATCAGCAGTGATTATTTCAAGAATAAACCGTCGAGCCACGCGATCTTTATGACCCTTTACTATACGGGTATGCGTGAGGGAGAAATGCTTGCATTAACTCCTGCCGACATTGATCTCGACAAGAAGACCATATCCGTTACCAAGAGCTTTCAACGGTTGAACGGTGTGGACGTTGTGACCTCACCTAAAACCGCAAAAAGCGTCCGCACTGTGACGATCCCCGAAAAGCTCTGCTCCTGCCTGTCAGAGTATATGGATAAATGCTATGGGCTTCAGGATACCGACAGACTGTTTCCGTACACAAAGCACTATCTCTACCACGAAATGACCAAGGCAACTAAGGCGGCAGGTGTGAAAAAGATACGGGTACACGATATCCGACACAGCCACGCAAGTCTTTTGATAGAAATGGGATTTTCTCCGCTTCTCATAGCCGAGCGTTTAGGTCACGAAAAGGTTCAGACCACTCTTGAAATTTACAGCCATCTCTACCCGAACAAACAGAACGAGGTAGCCGACAAACTTGACGAGATATGAACTCCCGCAAAGACCGTCGGCTACAAAAAATCTCAAAAATGTAGCCAATTTGTAGCCGTAAGCAAAATAAAATCCCGAAAACCCGCATAACAAACGGATTTTCGGGATATAAGCAATCATTCCCACTCAATAGTAGCCGGCGGTTTGCTCGTGATATCATAGCATACGCGATTGACATGCTTTACCTCATTTACGATCCTTACGCTTGCCTTTTCAAGGATATCATAGGGAATACGTGCGAAATCGGCGGTCATGAAATCGGTGGTAGTTACTCCGCGCAGAGCGAGAATGTAATCATAAGTACGTCCGTCGCCCATAACTCCGACGGAACGCATATCCGTAAGCACAGCAAAATACTGGTTCACATCGCGGTCAAGCTCAGCCTTTGCGATCTCCTCACGGAAGATGAGATCGGCATCACGGAGTATCTCCAGCTTTTCCCGTGTGATCTCTCCGATGATACGGATAGCAAGACCGGGTCCCGGGAACGGCTGTCTCCATACAAGGTAATCCGCCAGCCCAAGCTCTGTACCGAGTTTGCGGACCTCGTCCTTGAACAGGAGCCTGAGCGGTTCTATGATCTCCTTGAAATCCACATGTGCGGGCAGTCCGCCGACGTTATGGTGGGATTTTATGACTGCCGCGTCACCCGTGCCGCTCTCTATTACATCGGGATAAATGGTTCCCTGAACGAGGAAATCCACCTTGCCGATCTTTTTTGCCTCGTCCTCGAACACACGGATAAATTCTTCGCCTATGGTCTTACGTTTGGTCTCCGGGTCGCTGACGCCTTCAAGCTTGGACAGAAAACGTTCGGAGGCATCTACACGTATGAAATTTACATTCCAGTCCCTGAATGCTGCCTCCACTTCGTCTCCCTCGTTCTTGCGCATGAAGCCGTGATCCACGAACACGCAGGTAAGCTGGTCTCCGACTGCTTTTGAAAGGAGCGCGCAGGCAACGGAGCTGTCAACTCCGCCGGACAGTGCCAGCAGTACCTTTCCCCTGCCGACCTTCTCGCGTATCTGTTCGATAGCTGTTGCGGCATAGTTCTTCATATTCCAGTTTCCATGGCACTTGCAGATATTCTTTACGAAGCTGTCCAGCATAGCCATACCGAACATGGTATGATTTACCTCCGGGTGGAACTGCACCGCGTACAGCCGTCTCCGTACACTCTCAAAAGCTGCCGCCGGGCAGTTTTCGGTATGTGCGGTGATCTTAAAGCCTTTCGGGACTTTTGAAACATAATCGGTATGGCTCATCCATGAAACGGCCTTTTCGGGGACGTTCCCGAAAAGCTTTCCGGCGGGGTCATATACGGTATCGGTTTTGCCGTATTCCGATGTCCTGCACGTCTCGACCTTTCCTCCGAGGGTATATGCCATGAGTTGTGCGCCGTAGCAGATGCCGAGTATCGGTATCTTCAGATCGAATATCTCCGCGCCGATATGCGGAGAACTCTCATCATATACGCTGTTCGGACCGCCCGTGAAGATTATTCCTTTCGGAGCGAGCCTTTGTATCTCGTCTATGGGGGTCTTGTACGAACGCACCTCGCAGTAAACGCCGAGTTCTCTTACGCGGCGCGCGATGAGCTGATTATACTGTCCTCCGAAGTCGAGGACTATAACGAGTTCATTTTCCATAATTTAAGCAGCCTTTCCCGGACAGATAAGATTATAAAATACATTTTTATTTTATCATATTTCCTCACAAATTGCAATAAAATCGCAAAAAAATAATAAATTTCAAAAAACTTTTTTTCTTTAACTTCATTTTAGGTTAGCGGTATATAATGTAGTCATCGGTTAAGGAATAACTCACAAAAAGGAGAAAACGATATGAAAAACACAAAACTGTTATCTTTGTTCACAGCAGCCGCAGTTATCTGCGCTTCGGCCGGCATAACGGCAGTCACAGCGTTCGCGGAGAACGAACCTCCTGCCCTCCCGGACGGACAGACACCCGGTGAAGGTATGGGTACACCTCCGGAAAAGCCGGACGGAGAAATGGGTACACCACCGGAAAAACCGGACGGTGAAGCTCCCGGCGGAGAGATGGGTACACCGCCGGACGGTGAAGCACCCGGCGGCATGGGCGGAGCGCCCGGCGGAGGAAGTTCCGGCGTTGACAGCTATACAGCGGTAACAGAATACAGTTCGGATACTGAAACTTCCGGACAGACATACACCTCCACAGGGACCGACGAGAACGCAGTTCTTGTCAGCGGCGGGAATGTCCTGCTGAAAAACGCGACGGTCACAAGAACAAGCAGTGATTCCACAGGCGGCGATAACTCCAGCTTCTACGGCGTAGGTGCGGCAATTCTCGCGACAGACGGTACTGCGTATATCGACGGCGGCAAGACAGACACCGACTCGAAGGGCGGTGCGGGCGCATTCGCTTACGGCAGCGGCACAATATATATCAAGGATACGGAGATCACCACAAAGCAAAGCACTTCCGGCGGCATACACACAGCGGGCGGCGGCACTGTCTATGCGTGGAACGTGACCGCGGAGACCAACGGAGAATCCTCGGCGGCGATAAGAAGTGACCGCGGCGGCGGAACAATGGTAGTTGACGGCGGCACTTATACTTCCAACGGCACAGGCTCACCGGCGGTTTACTGCACAGCGGATATCACAGTGAACGCGGCGGAACTCAATGCCACCGGCTCGGAGGGCATCTGCATAGAAGGTCTCAACTCGCTGTACATCTATGATTCCGACCTGACCGCCGATATGCCTGTGACAGCGCAGAATGAGAATATGACATGGACAGTGATCGTTTACCAGAGTATGTCCGGTGACGCTGAAGTCGGCAACTCCGAGTTCTACTATGAAGGCGGCTCAATTGATACCACCAGCGACATTCTCATATACACCACCAACACCGAGAGCCACATCACCCTGAACGATGTCGATATCAGCTCCGACAGCGACGATCTTGTTATCCTCCGTGCCACCGGCAACGCAAACGGACGCGGCTGGGGCAGCACAGGCAAGAACGGTGCGGACTGCACATTCACAGCCATAGCTCAGGAGCTGAACGGCAATGTGATCTATGACAGCATCAGCGATCTTGAATTCTATCTCACCGACGGAAGCGTTCTCACCGGCGCGGTGATCGACGACGAAAGCGATGCCGGCAGCGGCGGATCCTCCCCCGCAAACATCTATATCGACAGTTCGTCGAAATGGATAGTCACAGCCGACAGCACCTGCACGAACCTCTATAATGCCGGAACTGTTACTGACGCGGACGGCAATGCAGTGACCATAAAGGACACTGCCGGAAATATCCTCTCCGAGGGCGGCAGCGTGACCATTACGGTAAGCGGAACATATTCATCGTCCGCCGATATGTCCGGCGCGGCTTCGGACAGCGATTTTGAGGCTGTTTCCCTGCCGGCGCAGTTCACGGAAAGCTCCGAAGTCACTCTCAGCACAGATACGGCTTCCGTAACATCTTCCACAGAGCCTGCTTCCGGAACCTCCTCCACAGAGAACGCGGCAATTGCTGCCACACCCGAAAGCAATCCGAAGACCGGTGCCGTAACAGCGATCTCGGCATGCATAGCGGCTCTCGGCATAGCTGTCGCGGCAAAGCGCAGACATTAAACTTCTTCAGCAAGTAACTTCTTCAACTCCTCCAGAGATATATTTTACAGCAAAAACGCCTCCGGACTTCGGAGGCGTTTTTCTCATATTGTTTAATGCTGTCCGGTTATATCTCGGCGATCTCCTTCTGTGAGATGAGCTTGCAGCCTGCTTTCTCAAGAGCATCAACAGCCTGTTTGTTCTTGTCAACGCGCAGAATGAGGCAAGCTATGCCTTTTTCGGGGTTCAGGAATGCGGCATACATATACTCAACGCTGATATTCTCATTGAAGAGCGTCTTCATTATAGCTGCCATGCTGCCGGGCTTGTCGTCTGCGGATACCGCTATGACTTCGGCTGCGGAAGCTATGAAGCCTTCTTTCTTGAGCGCTTCTACAGCCTTGTCGGTATCGTTTACGATGATCCTCATGATACCGAAATCGGTGGTGTCGGCGATAGATACGGCGCGGATATTGATATCCGCGTTTGCGAGCGCCTCTGTGACCGCGGAAAGTCTGCCGGGTCTGTTTTCTACGAATACGGATAACTGTTTTACTGTCATTTTATTTTCCTCCCTTATCAGACGAGCTTACGCCTGTCTATTACACGGACTGCCTTACCCTCGGAACGCGGAATGGATTTCGGCTCCACGAGGGATATCTTTGCCTTGATGCCGAGTATCTGCACTATATCGGCGCTGAGCTTCTTCTCAAGTGTGAATACGTCCTTGATCGTATCGCTGAACATATCGGGCGAAAGCTCGATCTTTATCTCGAAAGTATCTGCGTTGCCCACTCTGTCAACCACGATCTGATAGTTCGGGGTAGCCTTGAAGTCCTTGATGAGCACTGTCTCTATCTGGGACGGGAAGACATTGACGCCCTTGATTATCAGCATATCATCGCTTCTGCCCATAGGCTTTGACATCTTTATGAGAGTTCTGCCGCAGGAACATTTTCCTCTTGAAAGCACGCAGATATCTCTTGTTCTGTAACGAAGGAGCGGGAACGCTTCCTTTGTAATGCTTGTGAACACCAGTTCACCCTTGGAGCCTTCGGGAAGCACCTCGCCAGTATCGGGGTCGATTATCTCCGCGATGAAGTTATCCTCGTTTATGTGCATTCCGGACTGCTCCTCGCACTCGAACGCGACGCCGGGTCCGCTTGTCTCGGTAAGTCCGTAGATATCGTAAGCCTTTATGCCGAGGGATCTTTCTATCTCTCTGCGCATTTCCTCGGTCCACGGTTCTGCACCGAAGATGCCTGCCTTGAGCTTGATATCATCGGGAGTATATCCCATATCATGCAGTGTCTCTCCGATATAAGCGGCATAGGACGGGGTGCAGCAGAGTATGGTCGCACCGAGATCCATCATGAACTGTATCTGTCTTTCGGTATTTCCGGAGGACATCGGCAGAGTAAGACAGCCTACCTTATGAGAACCGCCGTGAAGACCGGAACCGCCGGTAAACAGTCCGTACCCGTATGCTACCTGACAAACATCTTCGTTTGTACCGCCTGCCGCGGTGATAGCTCTCGCTACACAGTCTTCCCACATATCAACGTCATTCTGTGTGTAGAACGCCACAACACGCTTGCCTGTGGTGCCGCTGGTGGACTGGATACGTACACAGTCCGTGAGCGGCTTTGCGAGCAGCCCGTAGGGGTAAGCGTCTCGCAGATCTGCTTTGCTGAGAAAAGGCAGCTTATGCAGATCATCTATTCCTTTGATATCGTCGGGAGTAACTCCCTTTTCTTCCATTTTCTTACGGTAATACGGAACATTGTCCCAGACATGCTTTACCTGTTTTACCAGACGTTCACTCTGCAGAGCGCGCATATCCGGAAGCTCCATACATTCGATCTTTTCATTCCAGTACCGTTTTGCCACTTGATTGTCCTCCTTGCTGCCGGGTAGATATTAAGATTCAGTATAACAGCCGCAATGCGGCATTTTGCTCGTTTATGATAAAACGTACATTCACAGAGCATAACTCTCCGGTGGATTTATCCGTTTAAAGCATAAACCAACAAAATTATTATATCACAACATAACAGAAAAGTCAATGTATTTTGTGCAGATTACCCAATATTTTCATTATAATTACCTATGATGATACAGAAGTGATATGTACCTTTTTTTAAAATCTCCCAAAAAGCGATAATAATGCACAAACATACAGAAACTCCCTTGATTTGAGTGATTTTTTATGATATACTTTTATTATGTATCACTGTATTTTTCTTTGGTTCATATATAGAGAAAAACGGGAGGTTGACCCATGAAGGAATTTTTTAAAAGACTCGGAACACAGATAATCACGCTGTCGGTCGCAGCGCTTTCGGTGACTGTTGCGCTTGTTCTGATACTTTCAATGACTATGTTCAGCCAGTACAATGACAAAGTGCTGCAGGAACGGGCTTTGGTCGGCGTAAGCGTACTAAAGAGCCAGATAGACGATAAAATGAGCAAGATACGTTCCGATTTCGACAACTGGTCCGGTCAGTCAAGTTTTGTAAGTGCGCTCACTTTCAACAATGCAGCGTATTTTGAGGAATCATGGAAGTCGATCGGTTCACAGGAAGGCGATTTCTGCGCTATAGCCAATCCGCGCGGTATCATCACATACCAGAGCGCGAATTTTCCCTTCACTGCCATAGATTTTGCCGGTATAGCAAAGGGCGAGAAGTCCTACGACGGAATAGTGCTGACAGAAGGCTGTCTCTCTCTCATTCACGCGGAGCAGGTAGGTGCGAACGGCGTTGTGAGCGGCCTTATCATGGGATTCAGAATGGACGCCTCCGACTGGCTCGATAATATGAAAACGCTCACCGACTGTGATGTCACTATTTTCAACGGCAATACCCGCTATTCCACCTCAATAACAGATCCGAAGAACAGCCAGCGTATCGTCGGAACAACAATGGCGTCAAATATAGAGAGTGTGGTCATAGGCAGCGGAAAGGACTACACCGGCAAAGCAACGATCGTCGGAAAACCCTACTATGTTGCATACCGTCCGCTGTATGACTCGGAAAACAAAATAGTCGGCGCGTACTTTGCAGGAAGCGATGCCTCCGAAGCAAACGGAGAATTTTCGCTTATCATAACCGTATCTGTAATAGTTGCTGTAGTGGCACTGCTTGTGACAGGGTTTATAGTATTCGTCTTCACCCACAAAAAAGTCATCAACCCTATCGGGCAGGTTTCCATAATAGCCGACGAGCTTGTTGAAGGAAAACTCAGTACTACAGACGTCAACTATGAATTCTACGACAACGAGATCGGCAGATTTGCGAACAAGCTCCGCAGCTCAAAGAAGGAGATGAGCGTCTGCATCAGCGATATATCCGGCATCATGGGACACATGGCGGAAGGAGATTTCACCGCAGTGCCTTCCGTGAATTACCCCGGTGAATTTGAAAACATCAAGCAAAACATTCTTACCATAGAGAACGAACTGGGCGCTACCCTCAGCAGCATGAACAGCTCCTCGGACGAAGTCCTCTCTGGTTCCGGGCTTATGTCTGAAGGTTCACAGACGCTTGCGGACGGTACTACCAAACAGGCTGCCGCGATACAGCAGATATCCGCAACTATCGCCGACGTTACCTCCAAGGTGGCAGCCACCGCGCAGAATGCCGCAAAAGCCGGTGAGATCTCCAGACAGACCGAGGAAGAAGTCAACCGTCAGGATACCTCAATTTCCAACATGGTGAACGCCATGAACGAGATCAGCACCACATCCAGAGAGATCGAAAAGATCATCAAGACTATCGAGGATATCTCATTCCAGACCAACATACTCGCCCTCAACGCCGCAGTCGAAGCCGCACGCGCGGGCGATGCAGGCAAGGGCTTCGCGGTAGTTGCGGACGAAGTACGCAACCTCGCGAACAAATCCGCTGAAGCTGCCAAGAGTACCACCGCGCTTATAAGCGCGTCAATAAATGCCGTTGAAAACGGATCGAAAATAGCAGCCGAAACAGCAGAGTCCATGAAGAAAGTCAAGGAAAAGACTGCCGAGACCGGTGAGCTTATAGTCCTTATTGCCGACGCGAGTGCGGAACAGGCCGAATCTATCAACGAGATCAACAACGGCATAGAGCAGGTTTCTCAGGTAGTTCAGATGAACTCCGCTACAGCCGAGGAGACTGCCGCTTCATGTGAGGAGCTTACCGGTCAGTCCAAGCTGCTCAAGGATCAGATCGCCCGCTTCCGTGTCAACGGCTGAACGATGCCGCATAACTGCGGGGAGCCCCCTGAAACCGAAAAGAAATTCTTTAGCGTAAATAAATAAAACCTGTCAGTTCACTTCCGGACTGACAGGTTTTTTCACATAACATTCATATTTCCTTTAAGTTGAATTTAAGTTTGAGTGTTAGAATATAGTCAATGAAAGAGAAAACAAGCAGCCGGAAAAGAATTTCACAGAAAATACATATCAGGTTTAAGTTGAATTTAAGTTCGGGTGCTACAATAAAGACAGACAAAGGGAAAGGAAATTTCAGAAAGGAGAATGAGCTATGGATATTACAGTATTCAAGAGAAAAGAAATAAAGTTCCTTGTGAACGCGGAACAGAGAGCGATGCTCGAAAAGGCGTTTGAGGAGCACATGATACCCGATGAACACGGCGAAAGCGTTATATGCAATGTTTACTACGATACACCGGATTTCAGGCTTATCAGAAAATCCCTTGAAAAGCCGGTCTATAAGGAAAAACTCCGCATACGCAGCTACGGCGTGGCAGGACAGGGCAACAAGATCTTCATGGAACTGAAGAAAAAATACAAGGGCATAGTCTATAAGCGCCGCATATCACTAAGCTATTCCGACGCTGTCGCATTCCTCGCCGGCAGAGCTCCGCTCCCGACAGACGGACAGATCGAAAGAGAGATCGAATACTTCGTGAAGTATTACGGCGGACTGGTACCGGCAATGTACCTCTGCTATGACAGAACAGCTTACTTCTGCAAGGACGATCCGGGGCTCCGGATAACATTCGACAGAAACATACTCTGGAGAACGGACAGGGCGAGACTCAATGCTCAGCCCGAAGGCAGAGATCTTCTGGAACCGGGTCAGTCACTCATGGAAATAAAGGTCGGTGAAGCAATGCCGCTGTGGCTTGTGGAACTCATAAGCAAGGGAGAAATAAGACAGATATCATTCTCCAAATACGGAACAGCGTATCAGACCCTTATATCGGAAAAGGATACGATCAAGATGAATGAAAGAGGTGTTTATTGTGCTTGACAGTTTATTTAACAACATTCTGGATACAACAGCGGTTTCCACACTGAATATCGGTAATTTCCTAATAGCCGTCGGTTCGGCGCTTGTGCTGGGACTTATAATGGCTCTGGCATATATGTACAAGTCGAGTTACAGCAAAGGATTCGTGGTAACAATAGCTACCATACCCGCAGTAGTAGCAGTCATCATAATGATGGTAAGCGGCAGTCTCGGTGCAGGTCTTGCGGTAGCGGGCGCGTTCTCGCTCATAAGATTCCGTTCCACACCCGGAACTGCAAAAGAGATCAGCGCAGTATTCCTCGCAATGGCATCGGGTCTTGCCTGCGGAATGGGTTATCCCGGATTCGGCGCACTCTTCACGATCATAATGTGCGCTGTAAATATCATTTATGCAGTGACCGGTTTCGGCGGCAAAAAGCAGATAGAACTCCGCAAGACCCTTTCCGTGACTGTCCCCGAGGACCTGAACTACGGCGAGATCTTCGACGATATCATGGAGAAATATACCTCCGAATGGAAAATGACAAAGGTTAAGACTACCAACCTCGGCAGCCTGAATCGTCTCACATACGACATCGTGCTCAGAGAGGCAAGATCCGAGAAAGCCATGATAGACGAGATAAGAACAAGAAACGGCAATCTTGAGGTCAGCATGGGCATCCAGAGCGCAGACCCCGCAAACGAGTTATAATAAACAGCAGCGGGGTGAGAAAAGAAAGGGATATATTATGAAAAACAGCGTAAAGACAATTCTGATATGCGCTATGTGCATTGCTCTCGCTTCCTGTGCGAACAGTCCCGATAATACAGCAGGCGAAAATACGGATAATGCCGCCGCAGAAACCACAGTCTCCGAAAACAACACGGCGGTTTCCGGCTCACCCGAAGAGACCGGTACAGGCAATACCGACGCAGTACCGGCATCGGTCAGTGCAGATGTTTCAGAAAGTGCCTCAGAACCCGCTGCGGCGTCCGATATGTTCACCAACCGCGACTATGAGATAGGTTTTTCTGACGCGGCTGAAGTGATGTTTGCCTCGGAAGGCGGTTCGGTAAACGGAAGCGGCGCTGTCGCAGAAGATAATATCGTGAGAATAACGGAAGCGGGAACATACCGCTTAACCGGGACGATAACGGACGGACAGATAATAGTTGACGCAGCGGACGACGCAAAGATACAGATAGTTCTGGATAATGCGTCTGTCACCTGTGCAGGCAGTGCGGCACTGTATATAAAGAACGCAGACAAGGTGTTCGTGACTACGGCGGAGGGCAGCAATAACACCCTTTCATCGGTGGGTGAATTCACCGCAGACGGAGATATCAATGTTGACGGCACGGTTTTCGCAAAGTCGGACGTAACATTCAACGGATCCGGTACGCTGAATATCACATCAGATACAAAGCACGGCATAGTCTGCAAGGACGATCTGAAATTCACAAGCGGAGCATACAGCATATCTTCTGCCTCAAAGGGCATAGACTGTAAAGAAAGTGTCCGTATAGCGGGCGGCACGATGGATATAACAAGCGGCACAGACGGCATACACGCCGAGAACACCGATAAGCCCGAAAAAGGGTTTGTGTATGTGTGCGGCGGAAACATCACAGTCATCAGCGGTAATGACGCTGTTGACGCGACCGGCGATATCACAGTGACCGACGGAACATTCGATATAACGAGCGACGGCGGTGCCGCAAATGCTCCTGCACACCGGAACAACGATTTCGGCGGAGGATTCCGCTGGGACAGAGACAATCAGGGCACCGACAGCAGCACGACTTCCGAGTCTTCCAAGGGCATCAAATCCGATGCCGCGATCATGATTTCCGGCGGCAAACTCAATATAGATTCCTCTGATGATGCCGTCCACTCAGCCACAACTTTCACTATGACCGGCGGCGACCTTGCCGCAAGTTCCGGAGATGACGGCTTGCACGCGGACAATACTGTTCTGATCTCCGACGGAACGGTGAATATAACAGACAGCTATGAGGGAATTGAAGGCGAGATAATAGAGATAAGCGGAGGTAAAGTAAGCGTCACAGCTTCCGACGACGGTATGAACGCAGCAGGCGGAACGGTAACAAACGGCGGCTGGGGCATGATGGATACCGATTCAAACGCAAAGCTGACGATTTCCGGCGGCGAAATATATGTAAATGCGTCGGGAGACGGTCTCGACTCCAACGGCTACCTGTATGTGACAGGCGGCAGGACATTCGTCAGCGGCCCGACAAATTCAGGAAACGGAGCGCTTGATTCCGGACTTGGAGCGACCATAACCGGCGGCTATATCATAGCGGCAGGCGCGACCGGAATGGCAGAAAATTTCGGTTCCGAGTCAACTCAGGGTTCAATACTTTACACGTTTGATTCCACTGTCACAGGCGGTACGGAAATATCAATTTCCGACAGCGACGGGAATGTGATCCTGTCATTTACCCCTGAAAAGAATTATCAGTGCGCAGTCATAAGCGCACCGGAGATACAGTCCGGCAGCACTTACAAAATTTCCGCAAACGGTTCTGATTACACTGTTGAGATGACTTCCAACATCTACGGTGCAAGCAGCGGATTCGGCGGAGGAATGGGAGGGTTCGGCAGCGGTCGTATCGGAAACGGCGAAAAACGGAACTTTGCGAACAACAACGATACTTCGGAAGCCTCCGGTACAACTAACGAACAGAGAAGGTCAGACATCGGCTCTGAAAACGAATCTTCCTCTGTCGGAAACGCTCCCGAAGCAAATGCTGATACACCGCAGATGCCCGACAGCAGCGAAATACCGCAGATTCCTGATAACGGTGAAATGCCACAATTGCCCGGTAACGGCGAAATGCCGCAATTGCCCGGTAACGGCGAAATGCCGCAGATGCCCGGTAACGGCGAAATGCCACAGATGCCCGGTAACGGCGAAATGCC
>CAMVGH010000062.1 GCA_947166945.1 uncultured Clostridia bacterium | reverse complement strand
CGAATTGTAGAGTGCCGGGATATACTTTTTCAGGATCATCTCCACCGTCTGAACAAATGCGGCTATGATAAGTATAAAGCAGATAGTGTTCAGGTACTCTATTCCAAGCGGTACAAGTACAAAATGATATATAGGGTACGTTACAGCGCTTGCGCCTATCATTACAAATGTTACGGCAAGCCCCATGCCGAGAGCGCCGTCGGTTGTCTTTGATACACCGAGAAACGGACATATACCGTAGAATTTGTTCAGAATGAAGTTTTCGGTAAGAATGCCGGTGAAAAGTATTATCATCAGATTTCTGACAAGTTCCATCATGCACTCTCCTTCTGATCATTGAACTGCTTGCAGACAGCCTGTGACGGACAGTTCTCACAGCCGATCGTTTTCGGTTTTTTCTTTGTTATCACACCGAGAATGGCGATCACACATCCAAGAGTGAAAAATCCGCCTGCCGGCAGTATAAAGATGGTCATAGGCTGAACAAAATCGGGAGCTACTGTAAGCCCGAAGATCTTACCCGTGCCGAGCAGTTCGCGGATAGAACCGACAACAATAAGCGACAGCGTGAATCCGAGTCCCATTCCAAGTCCGTCAAGAATAGAAGGAATAACTTTATTCTTGCAGGCAAACATTTCAGCACGGCCGAGAATGATGCAGTTTACAGTGATAAGGCTCAGGAATACTCCGAGCGCTTCCGCGAGTTCCGGAAGGAATGAATCAAGCATAATGCTTACAAAAGTAACAAATCCGGCGATTATTACTATGAAGCAAGGAAGCCGGACCGTATCCGGAATGAACTTTTTTAATAATGAGATAACAAGATTGGAGCATACCAGTACGAATGTGGTCGCCAGCCCCATTCCAAGCCCGTTTTGCGCCATTGTCGTAACAGCAAGCGTAGGACACATTCCAAGCAGCATTACAAGGTTCGGGTTCTCTTTCAGCAGTCCTTTGGTGAATTCTTTCATATAGCTCATCTGTTTCCCGCCCCCATTTCCCTGAATGTTGATATTGCTGTATTTACAGCGGACGCCACACCTTTTGACGAATAAGTTGCGCCGGTGACGGCTTCCACCTCGTTATTGGCGGAAGGCGTTTTCTTTACGATCACCGCTTTGTCTGATATCCCACCAAATAACGACAGAAAATCCTGATCGTTTACATTTGTGCCAAGACCGGGCGTCTCGGTTATGGATACGACTTCTATTCCTTTGACGCTTCCGTCCTCATTCATTGCTATCAGAAGGTCAAGTCCGCCTTTGTTATAGCCGTTTGCAACTATTTCAAAGGCTGTTGTGCCGTCATCTTTCAGTATCAGCTTGCTTATGCTGTCCGGTTTTTCGATTGAGTACCCTGCTCCTGTCCAATCTGTGATGATCGAATATTCGCCTGCGCCCATAAGAGCTATGCATTTATCCTCAAGTTTAGGAGTGATTATACACGAAGTGTCAACGTATGTAAGATTGTGAGCCACGATAAGCAGTGCCGAGATCACGGTAGTTACGGTGGAAAGTACAACAGTAGGTTTTATATTCACTTTGCCGCCCCCTTCTTCATTCCGAAAGGTTTCGGTCTGACATACCTGTCGATCAGAGGAGTAAGTATGTTCATGATGAGGATAGAATAGGAAACTCCTTCGGGATAAACGCCGAAAAATCTTATAACGCAGGTGATCAGACCGCAGCCTACGGCAAATATGAGCTTGCCTGTCCTTGTTATCGGTGTGGTAGCGTAATCCGTTGCCATAAAGAAAGCACCGAGGATAAGACCGCCGGACATGAGCTGCATAAGAATGTCATGACCTCCGATCAGGGAACATAAAGCGACGGTCCCGATGAAAGCAACGGGGGTCACGGGATCAATGATACCTCTGATTATAAGGTAGATCCCTCCGACAAGAAGTGCGGCTATACAGACTTCGCCGATACATCCTGCACGATTTCCGAGGAACATATCAAGATATGAAGGCATAACCTCCGGCCCCGCAAGCGGTGTAGCGGAAGAAACTGCATCTGCCTCACTCATGCCGAACGGAAAAGGAACTGTCCAGGTTGTCATGTATTTTCCGAACGAGAGCATAAGAATTATTCTTGCAGTAATAGCGGGATTGGCAAAATTCTGTCCTATCCCTCCGAAGAACTGCTTGACAACAACTATAGCTGCGAAACACCCTATCGCAGCCATATATATCGGCAGCGACGGCGGAAGGTTAAGACCGATAAGTACACCTGTGACTGCCGCCGACAGATCATATATGGTCTGCGGGCGTTTTGTGATAAGGTTGAAAAGATACTCAAAAACAACACAGAATGCTGCGCAAAGTACGACAAGAACAAGCGCTCTCGTTCCGAAGATCACTGTTCCTGCGATCACGGACGGCAACAGTGCTATCAGAACATTCAGCATGATTTTCTGTGTTGTCAGCGGACTTTTTATATGGGGAGAAGGTTCAATAAGTAACTCTGGCATCATAGATCTCGGCTTTCATATTTAATGTTTTTCAGCTGCTTTTTCACGTACAAATGCTTTTGCAAGCTGGTTTTTTTCGGCTATATTTCGTTTTGCGGGACATACATACGAGCATGCGCCGCAGTCCATGCACAGATTGATGTGCAGTTTTTTCAGGAGTTCTGCATCTCTCGCGTCGTATGCATGCTCAAGCTCTGTCGGCATAAGCCCCATCGAACAAGCTCTCACACATCTTCCGCATTTTATACAAGCGGTTTGCATACGTTCCTTTGTATCTGAAAAAAGAAGTACGGCATTTGTTGTTTTTGATATAGGTGTGTCGATATCATAGAAGGAAGTCCCCATCATCGGTCCTCCGAGCAGTCCTCTGTCCGGCTGTACCCTTATATCGGCGGCGGATAATATCTCGCTGACACGGGTCCCGATCGGTATAAAATAATTGCGGGGCTTGTTCACAATGCTTCCGTCAACGGTGACACGGCGTTTAATGAGAGGTATCCCGGTTTTCAGGTAATCGGAGATAAACGCAGCGGTCGAACAGTTCATCACGATACATCCTACCGAAGAAGGGAGATCCCCCTCTTTGACTACCCTGCCGACAGTGTTGTGTATAAGCACTTTTTCTGCGCCTTGCGGATATGCTGACGGTAATCCGATTACCTTTATATTACTGTCCGATGCGGTAAGAACTTTCATTTTCGCGATAGCTTTAGGCTTGTCGGATTCTATACCGATCACTGCATTACCGATCTCAAGGTATTTCATTACCTGTCTGATACCGTCAATGACCTTTTCTCCGTCTTCCATAAACGCCCGGTAGTCAGATGTTATGTAAGGCTCACATTCTGCCCCGTTGATAACTAATGTATCAATGGTTATCGTTTTACGGTCATAGGCAAATTTAATATGGGTAGGAAATCCCGCTCCTCCGAGACCGACCGCTCCGCTTTGCCGTACTGCGCTGATAAAGTCTTCACGGCTGTTTATTACAGGTGGTTTCAGGTCTTCGCATAAGACTTGATTCGGAACAGTTTCGATCACAAGCGCTTCATGGACTCTGCCGAATCTGTTGATGAGATTGGTTTTAGCGGTCACAGTACCCGTGACGCTGGAGTGTATGGGTGCGGATATAGCTGCCTCACAGTCTCCGATAAGCTGTCCTGTTTTCACTTCTGCCCCTATATCGACAACAGGTTTGCATGGAACGCCACCATGTTGCGACATACTGATGATAACTTTTTCAGGAAGCCTGAAATTTGCTGTTTCGAGCTCAGCGGAACCGTTATGGTGAGGAAGTCTGACTGAATTCAGTTTCATTATGGTGTTTCTCCTGTTTCACTCAACTCTTTTATAATTTTTACTATCTGTCCCGAAGGATTCTCAAAATATGAATTATCAATTCTGAGAATATTTCCCGATTTAACGGCGGAAAGAGAACCGAGCGTGCTGTCTGAGGTCACTTCACCGGAACTGAGTGAATTACTTATGATAACAACATCCGGTTGAATATCGGGTGAAATATCTTTGACTGCGGAATATCCCGATGTGTTACCTGCCGCGTTAGTTCCGAAAAGTGAAAGAACTGCGTTTTCAAATGTATCGCTGCCGGCTACCAAAAGACCTTCTGTAACATAAATGAAGTTTCCGAGAGAGAGGGTGCTTGTTTCCAGCGTAGCTCTGATATACGAGAAGGCTTTATTTCCTTTTTCCTCACCCTCAAACAATCCGTCAAAGATCATTCCGACTGCTTTATAAATTCTTCCGAACTCTTCCATTGAGTGAGGTGCCGGTATATGGACCACTTTTATTCCAAGGTCTGAAAGTGCTACGGAATCGATATTCGGGATAGCGGTAGCGGTTATAAGAACATCGGGAGACGCTTTTTTTACTGCTTCAAGATCCGGTGCGGAAGGTCTGCCGAAATCCGGGAGTGATTTTATTGCTTCCGGATATTCGCAGTAACTTCCGCGCCCTATCAGTCTGCTGTCGTACCCGAGTTCATATATTATCTCTGTAAGACTGCTTGAAAGGCAGATCGCTGTTTCGGGTTTTTCAGCAATGACTGTATTGTTTATGATTATCGGATAATCTGACAATTCTGCGGCTTCCGCAGAGCTGTCGCTGATCGTAAGTACTTCTCCGTTTATCTCGATCGGCGAAAGAGTGTTTACTGCTGTCGATGTGGTTTCGGGAGTATTCTCTTTATCACAGCCGCTCAATACTGACAATGACATTACCATGGTACATACAGCTGTGATAATAATTCTTTTTCTTATTCTCATTAAAATGCCTTTGTTATTCAGATTTTATCAAGATCAAGCCCGAGATCCGAATAAGCTTCCAGTTTATCAACGAGCTGACGCGCGGTCCTGGGTGAGCGGCCTGCTTTTCTGATCGCAAATCTTTCAGCAAGTATCTCGAACCTGTCTTCGGGTATATGTAATTTTCTGTCGGCAGCGATCTGTTTTGCTATATCGAGGTAAGTTTTTTTGTCTGGCATGAGGAAAGTGACAAACAATCCGAATCTGTCTGCGAGCGATGCCTTTTCGTCTCTCGCATCAGATGAGCTGTGTTCATCGGAACGTTCGGATGAAGTCTCCTTTACGATATGCCGTCTGTTTGTGGTAGCATATATTACGCAATTGTCCGGCATAACTCTGACAGAACCTTCGAGCGCCTGTTTAAAGAAGCTGTATTCCTTTTCATCGCCTGCAAATGAAAGATCGTCAAGAAAGATGATGAATTTGAGCGGGATATCTCTGAGTATATCAAAGATACGGTAAAGGTCTGTGAGTTCTTCTCTCGGAACGAGAACTATACGCAGCGCGTCATACTTATTGACAATGGCTTTGACCGTACTTGATTTGCCGGTTCCTCTGTCCCCGTACAGCAGGGTGTTGCTGTACTTTTTGTTCTGAATGAAGCAAAGCGTGTTCTCTATTACAGCATTTCGCTGAACTTCGTAGTTCTTGAGATCATCTACGGATATTCTGTCAAAATCATATATAGGTGACAGTTCTCCGTTTTCATACATAAACGCTTTATTTTCGGCATAAACAGTTGCCCCGTACTTACGGCAGAAATCGAGAACGGTCTCAACGGTTATTTCAGAATGACCGTTCTGAAATATCGGAAAAATGATATCATTTACTATCCCGAACTTGTCTCTGAAATATGATACTATATTTTCAGCCGAAATAGAGGAAAACTCGGAAAGAACTTTTATGTCTCTTCCGATATTGGTAAACAGGATTTCCGAATTTGTTCTGAAATATCGTCCGAAGATATCCCTGCCCTTATTGACAGCCAGCCGGAATATGTATTCCGACAGTGTCATTTCCGAAAGAGAGAGCAATTCACAGATATGGGAATATGAACCTATTGCTGTTTCCCGGTTCTCAGAAACTATACCGCAGATACTTTTTATTAGTTCATCATTCTTATAGCCGCTGTTGACAAGTATTTCCCTCATTAATTTCAGATCCTGCATTTTTTCACCGCCTGAAAATAAATCTATACTATGTAATTATAACTCATTTCGTCAAAATAATCAATACCTTTAACGGATTTTTTATATCATTTTTACAAAAAATCTTTTCAAACCGCAAATTTCCTTTTAATCAGCGATCTTTTGGCGTTTTTATTGAAGAAGTAAACTTGTTTTTCAGTTTTTCCAATGCTTTTTTCTCTATCCTGGAAACATAAGAACGTGATATTCCCATTTTGTCTGCTACTTCACGCTGGGTAAGCGGGCGGGCTGCTTTACGGTCAACTGAAAGACCATATCTTTTTACTATTATATCCCGTTCCCTTTCATCAAGCGCTTCATTTACGAATCTGTACAGTTTCTGCATATTGATCTTAAGTTCCACTTCTTCATCTACACAGGTATTGTCGCTGAATATATCCGCAAGTGTAAGTTCATTGCCGTTTTTATCCGTATCTATGGGATCATTTATATATACTTCGTTTACTCTGTGTTTGTTTTTTCGGAAATACATTTTTATCTGATTCTGTATGCATGTACTTGCGTATGTGGAAAATGTTATGTCTTTCTCGGGATCGAAAGTCTCCGCCGCACGTATAAGACCTATTGTCCCGATCGAGATAAGATCCTCCGTGTCGCGGGATTCGCCGTAGTGTTTGTTTACGATATATGCTACCAACCGCAGATTATGTTCTATAAGCTTATCCCTTGCCTTTTTATCACCATTTGCGGAGCGCTTTGTAAGCTCCGCCTCCTCTTTCTTGGTCAGAAGTCTCGGATAACTGCCGCTGTCAAGGTGCAATGCAAAGATGAACAGGTTTTTAAAAGCGATCTCCAGAAGTTCACTGAACATATCAAATTTCCTCCTTAGCCATTGATGCCATAATATATTTGTATGAAAATATGCTTGAACAATATACAAAATATCGACATACTATTGAATTATTTCCGGAAATATGATATAATCAGAATATAGTACTGTATTGCTGAATCGGGGGGATTTCTTTGGAGCTCAACAGATACCATTACTGTTTATGGCTTACTTATGTTTACGGTATAGCTAATCCTAAAATACACAAAGTTATCGAAAAATATGGTTCCCCTGAAGATGCATACAGAGCGGTAACCGAGGGTGATCACAGTACTCTTGATAAAACTGATCTGACCCGTCTGAACGACACATCAATGGACAAGATATGCAGATTAACAGATTATTGCGAGAAGAAAAATATTTCGCTTTGTGCTCTTGGTGAAAAGAAATATCCTAAATTACTTAAAGAAATCTATGATCCTCCGGTCATTTTCTATTATCGCGGTGACCTTTCCTGCCTTGATGTACTTAGTCTTACTTTTGTAGGATCAAGAAATATCACACCCTATATAAAGAAACTCTGCTATAAGATGTCACATGATTTATCATCTATGGGAATAACTCTTGTAAGCGGCATGGCACACGGAGTTGATGCTTGTGTTCATGTTGCCTGCGTGGATAATGAGAAGAAAACCGTTGCAGTACTTGCTTGCGGGATAGATCAGGACTACCCTGCCGGCAGTCTTACGCTCAGAAGACAAATAGTGGAATTAGGCGGGGTCTGTATGACCGAGCTTCATCCGAATTTAGGTCCGTCGGCAGATTATTTCAATCCAAGAAACCGCATCATGGCGGGACTTACCCGCGGGACGACAGTTTTTCAGGCTTCCGGACAGAGCGGCTCTCTTGTTACCGCTTCGTATGCTTTAGATGAGAACCGCGATGTATTTTGTGTGCCGCCGCCGGATATATCTTCTCCTGATTATGCTGGTGTCATCGGATTTTTACGCGACGGTGCCGTTCCTGTATTTAACCATGACGATATTCTGAATGAATACAGAGGTCTGTATATATGAACAAAACTCACGGAGAAATAAACTCCGTGAGTTTTGTTATTACAAACAAAACCGCCTTGACGGATATTCCACGCCAGGCGATCTTGCTTGATTTATTCTTTTGTTTAACTGCCGTTAAACATTAACTCTGTCTGCGGCGGCTTGCGAATAAAAGCTTACTTGAGAAGCCCCGATGCCTTATAGGAAGTATGGAGGAACTCATGTGCCTTGTGTCCGCCTATCTCGCCGAGGAAGTCATATACGGACTTTATATCTTCTGTCTCATGAGACTTTCTGATCTTGTTTTTCTCGTCAAGACCGTAGAGAGCCTTTGCACGCTCTGCACGGATATCAACGAAGTTGCGTACATCAGCGGGAACGATTACCTGACCGCCGCCGTTTACGCAGCCGCCGGGGCAAGCCATGATCTCGATGAACTGAACGTCGATCTCACCGCTCTTTACCTTTTCGAGGAGTTCCCTTGCATTTGCAAGACCGGAAGCCACAGCTACCTTGACAGTAACACCGCCTGCGGTATATTCAGCCAGCTTGACGCCCTTTACACCACGAACCTCAACAAATTCAACAGGGCTTTCATTGTTCTCGCCGGTGAGCTTCCATACGGCAGTTCTGAGAGCTGCTTCCATAACGCCGCCGGTAGCACCGAAAATAACAGCTGCACCGGAACCGCTGCTCATAGGAACTTCAAACTCGGAATCCTTGAGTTCATTGAAGCGGATACCTGCACGATTGATCATCTTTACAAGTTCTCTTGTTGTGATGACGATATCGACATCGGGAACACCTGCTGCGTTCTGATCGTTTCTGCCGATCTCGAACTTCTTAGCTGTACACGGCATAACCGATACGGAAACTATATTCTTGGGATCGATACCGTTCTTTTCAGCCCAGTATGTCTTGATCATCGCGCCGGACATCTGCTGAGGGGACTTACATGTAGAGAGGTTCGGAATAAGTTCGGGATAATATGCCTCGCAATACCTGATCCAGCCGGGCGAGCAGGAGGTGATCATAGGGAGAACGCCATTATTCTGGATCCTCTGGAGGAGTTCGTTGGACTCTTCCATAATTGTAAGGTCTGCACCGAAATCGGTATCAAATACATGATCGAAACCAAGCATTTTGAGAGAAGTTGCAAGCTTGCCCTGAACGCTTGTTCCCATAGGATAGCCGAAAGCTTCGCCGAGGGAGGCACGTACTGCGGGAGCTGTCTGTACAACAACGATCTTCTCCGGGTCGTTAAGAGCTGCCCATACCTTATCGGTATCGTCCTTTTCGGAGAGTGCTCCTGTCGGGCATACAGCTATACACTGACCGCAGGACACACAAGCAGTATCCGCAAGATCCATATCGAATGCACAGCCGATAGATGTTCTGAAACCGCGGTTATTGGCACCGATAACACCTATTCCCTGAGTTACTCCGCACGCTGCAACACATCTGCGGCAATTGATGCATTTGTTGTTGTCACGATACATATGAACAGCACTTGTATCGATCTCATAGTGGTTCCTCTCACCCTCAAACAGAAGTTCATCATCCACTCCGAGTTCACGGCAAAGAGCCTGAAGTTCGCAGTGACCGCTTCTTGAGCAGGAAAGACACTTCTTATCATGATTGCTGAGCAGGAGCTGGAGAGTCATTTTTCTGCTCTCAAGAACCGCGGGAGAATGGGTAAGAATGTTCTTGCCCTCGTCAAATTTGGAAATAGGATAAACGCAAGCTGCAACAAGGCTTCTTGCACCCGTCATCTCAACAACGCAGATACGGCAGGCACCTATCTCATTAATATCTTTAAGCCAGCAAAGCGTAGGGATCCTTACTCCGTTATCACGACAGGCCTTCAGTATAGTGGTGCCCTCTTCAACGGAAACGTCCACGCCGTTAATTTTAATATTAACCATTATTTTACTGTTCCTTTCCAAGAATTATTCTTTGATGATAGCGCCAAAGTTGCAGTTATTCATGCAGGCACCGCACTTGATGCACTTTGTCTGATCTATAACATGAGCTTCCTTGACCTTACCTGTGATCGCGTTTACAGGGCAGTTTCTTGCGCACTTTGTGCAGCCCTTGCACTTGTCAGGAACGATCTTATAGCTGAGAAGCTTCGAGCATACGCCTGCGGGGCACTTCTTATCCTTGATATGAGCTATGTACTCATCCTTGAAATAACGCAGTGTGGAAAGAACGGGGTTAGGAGCAGTCTGACCGAGTCCGCAGAGAGAGTTGTTCTTGATATAGTAGCAGAGCTTCTCCATTTTGTCGAGGTCTTCCATTGTAGCCTCGCCCTTTGTGATCTTGTCAAGCATCTCATACAGGCGCTTTGTACCGATACGGCAGGGTGTACACTTGCCGCAGGACTCATCGACTGTAAATTCAAGGAAGAACTTTGCGATATCGACCATGCAGTTGTCTTCGTCCATAACGATAAGTCCGCCGGAACCCATCATGGAGCCGATAGCGATAAGGTTATCATAGTCTATCGGAACATCAAGATGTTCAGCAGGGATACATCCGCCGGAAGGACCGCCTGTCTGCGCAGCCTTGAACTTCTTTCCCTTAGGAATACCGCCGCCGATCTCAAATACGATCTCACGGAGAGTTGTACCCATAGGTATTTCTACAAGACCTGTATTATTGATCTTGCCGCCGAGAGCGAATACCTTTGTACCCTTGGACTTCTCGGTACCCATAGATGCGAACCATTCGGCACCTTTAAGTATGATCTGAGGTACGTTTGCGTATGTTTCAACGTTATTATTAACAGTAGGCTTTCCGAAGATACCCTTTTCTGCCGGGAATGGAGGACGGGGCTTAGGCTCACCTCTGTTGCCTTCGATAGAAGTGATAAGAGCTGTTTCCTCACCACAGACGAATGCGCCCGCGCCGAGACGGACATCAAGATCAAACTCAAAGTCGCTGCCGAACAGTTTCTTGCGGAGGAAGCCTCTTTCACGTGCCTGATCGATAGCTACCTGAAGACGATGAACAGCGATAGGATATTCGGCACGCACATATACGAAACCTTTTGTAGCGCCGATCGCGTAACCTGCGATAGCCATAGCTTCGATTATAGCGTGAGGATCGCCTTCAAGAACGGAACGATCCATAAATGCGCCCGGGTCACCCTCGTCCGCGTTGCAGCAGACATACTTCTGATCCGCTACGGGAACGATAGTGCGAGCCATCTGCCATTTTCTGCCTGTCGGGAATCCGCCGCCTCCGCGTCCGCGCAGTCCGGAATCACTTATTACTTTGATGACATCTTCGGGAGTCATTTCGGTGACTACTTTTTCAAGAGCCTTATATCCGTCTTTCTCGATATAGTCATCAATGTTTTCAGGATTTATGACACCGCAGTTGCGCAGAGCAACACGGTGCTGCTTTTTATAGAAATTAGTCTCGTTGTATGCTATAATGCCGTCGGGGGTCTTTGTTTCCTGATAAACATATTCTTCAACGATACGGTCATTGATGAGGTGTTCTTCAACGATCCTGTCTATATGCTCTTCACTCATCATGGAATAGAACGTGCCTTCGGGGTAAACGATCATTATCGGACCGAGTGCACACAGACCGAAACAGCCTGTTCTTACTACTTTGACATGATCGGCTATACCTTTTTCTTTTATAACTGCTTCGAGCTTGTCGGCAATCTTCATGCTACCCGAAGAAGTACATCCGGTACCGCCGCAAATTAATACTTTACGCTCCATATTTGAATTTTCCTTTCAATTTTTCGGTGTAATAATTCAGCGATCAATCCGCATATTTAGCAAGAATGCCTTTAAGCTGGTCGTTGGTGAGTTTACCGTAAACATCATCATTTACAGTCATTACCGGTGCAAGTCCGCACGCACCTATGCAGCGGCATGCATCAAGGGAGAACTTTCCGTCGGGAGTACACTGCCCTTCTTCAATGCCAAGTTCTTTCTTAAGTTCAGCGAATACATCTCCGGATCCCTTAACATAGCATGCTGTACCAAGACATACTGAAATTCTGTACTTTCCTTTAGGATAAAGGGAGAACTGAGCGTAGAACGTAGAAACTCCGTAAACCTTCTCCATCGGGATACCTGTTTCTTCGGAAATTATGTTCTGCACTTCGATCGGCAGATAGCCATAGATCTCCTGAGCTTTCTGAAGGATAGGCATAAGCGCACCTGCCTGTCCCTTGTGCTCGTTAATCATACTGCGAAGCGCCTTTTCCTGCTCGGCAGTACCATTAAAAGCAACTTTTACTTTTTGTGTGGAACTCATTTATAGAACCTCCTTTTATTGGATCGCCGCACAGCGTCCTCGCATTATGTGAAAAATATAACACATATATACATACTGATTATAACACAAAACAGAGAAAAAAGCTACTGATTTTATTTGACAAATTTTCATCTTGTTTTTGTACATTTCATACAAAATTAACCAGTTAGCATTAGCTAACATTATAGTATATTAATCATATAGGATAAGTTGTTGATTGCCCTCTTTATTAATAGTATAATATAAGCATGAAATTTAATAAAAAATAATGACAAATGTCGGAAAATATGATATAATATTTATAATATTTTCAGAAATGGAGACATTTATAATGGAATGGTATGAAAAATCATCTTTTTATCACATTTACCCTCTCGGATACTGCGGCGCGCCGGAAACTAACGATTATACAAGTGAGCCGGTAAGCAGGATATTGTCCGTTATCGACGATATCCCCCGTATAAAGTCATTGGGATTCAATGCGATATACTTCGGACCTGTATTTGAATCCACAAGACATGGATATGATACTGTCGATTATACAAAGATAGACAGACGTCTGGGGACAAATGAAGATTTTAAGAAAGTCTGCGGCAAGCTTCATGAAAACGGCATCAGGGTCATAATAGACGGAGTTTTCAATCATGTCGGACGGGATTTCTGGGCATTCATGGATGTCCGTGAGAACCGTTGGGAAAGTCCCTACAAAGACTGGTTCCACCTCAGAGACGGTAGATCACCCTACGATGACAACTTCTGGTACGAAGGCTGGGAAGGTCATTATGAACTTGTGAAACTTAACCTGTACAATAGTGATGTAAAGCAATATATAAAGGACAGAATAACCGACTGGTTCAATGAATTCGGGATCGACGGACTTCGTCTTGATGTGGCTTACTGCCTTGATCTGAATTTCCTGAAAGAACTGCACGGTCATTGCAAATGGCTGAGAAACGATTTCTGGCTCATGGGTGAGACTCTGCACGGCGATTATAACCGCTGGATGAACCCGGATATGCTGGACAGCGTTACAAACTATGAGTGCTATAAGGGACTGTACTCCAGTTTCAACGAAATGAATATGTTTGAGATCGCACACTCGCTCAACAAACAGTTCGGTAAGGACAGCTGGTGCTTATACCGCGGAAAGAAACTCTACACATTCGCAGATAATCATGATGTGAGCCGTATTGCCACAATGCTGAAAAATAAAGAACATCTTGACCCTGTATATTCACTGCTTTTCACGATGCCGGGTATCCCTGCCGTATATTATGGAAGTGAGTATGGCTGGGAAGGAGATAAGAAGAACGGTGATGAGTGTCTGCGGGTAAAGTTCGTTAAAGATGACGATACCCGGCTTACAGAACATATCGCCAAGCTTGCGAAATTCCGTACTGAAAGTGATGCGCTTGCTCTCGGAGACTATAAACAGCTTGAGCTGCATAATCATGATTACGCATTTATGCGCGAATATAACGGCGATTCTGTGATCTCAATGATAAACGCGGGTGAGGAACATATATTCAATGTCAATATCGCGGGTGAATATGAGGATATCCTTTCGGGAGAAAAATACGATCTTTCTCAGGAAGTGCCGGTCGCTGCCCATTCGTCCCGCGTATTAAGAAAACTATAAAACAGGAGGAACTCTCAAAATGCCACACATTGCGATCAAAATGCTCGCCGGAAGAAGCGAGGAACAGAAAAGAAAGGCTGCCGAAGCCGTAACAAAAGCTCTTGCCGAGTCTCTTGGAATGAGCGATCATTACATCACCCTCACTATTGAGGATTTTTCGGCTGAGGAATGGCAGACAGTATTCAGGAAGGAAGTTACAGACAAGTCCGATAAGGTCTATATAACTCCAAAATACGATCCCAAATCACTTCTTTGACAAAAGATCCGGTCCGTAAAAGGACCGGATCTTTTTATATATTCATCTTTAATTCCATTGTAAACTGTGGCTTATTCTTGTACGAAAGAAAGAATGGTCTGCCTTTGTATTCGAGGTATGCCCTGAAGCGTTCTGTCATTACGGGGTAAGTCATCATTCCGAGTACATCTTTTTCCGGAACGAATATCGTTTCAAGGCTTTCATCTGTGACACACGGCTCCCCGCTTTCGTAATTACAGATAAAATCAAGAATAACTTTTGGAGGTACTACTTTTACCCCGTTGTATCCGGGATATGAACAGGTGTTTGAGGATATACAGAATATCTCTTTTGCGGTCGCTCTTATACCTGTTTCTTCCAGTATCTCACGTTCAAGTCCGTCAATAACATTCTCACCCTCTTCGATCATACCGCCGGGAAATTCCCAGCCTCTTCGGGCATTTTTCATCAACAGTATCTCTCCCGCGCTGTTCCTGACTATTCCGGCAGCAGCAACACAGTGTACCGGCAATCCGATATCAGCCATCTACGAATGTTTTCCCTTCTTTGGTAAGTTTAAAAGTGATATCTTTCATTTTAAGACCGTTCTGTGCAAAATACAGTCTGATCGTAGTATATCTGGAATAGAATGGAGTTGATCTTGTTATGGGAACATACTCCCCTCCGGTACCGTTCCAGGTGAAATTGCCCCACGCTATTCCGAGGACGAACATAGTCACAGGTATCTGTGCAAGCTCCCCGCTTTCCGAACTTGCTGTAATGGTGACTTCATAATCACCGAAATGTTTGATATCAAGAGTAAATACAAAACTTGTACCTTTTGCCGCGGTGACATCTTCAAGCGGTATAGTGACTTCTCCGTCGAGAACATAGACAGAAACATTCTCTCCGAGGTTTTCGCTTTCTTCCTCCGGTCGGTTTATGATCTCAACTTTATCCTCGTTTCCGATAAGTCTGTCCATTGCACGGGTTGTCATGGCGAAGCGGCAGATGTTTGCGGCGTTACGCTGAAGCTCGGCTCTTTCAAGCTTACCTTCTTTAAGCATTTCAAGAGTATTGTCGTCGTTCTTTTCGCCGTCTGCGCACACCATATACATATCATTCTGTGCGCGTGCCATTGCCGCAAAATCCTTTTTATCCGGCGCATGGCCGCGGCGGTTGATGTTAGCCCACCAGTCTGTCATAGTTACCCCGTCATATTTCCAGTCATAACGGAGAAGCATGGTGTTGAGTTCATAATTTCCGGCTGTCCATACTCCGTTCAGTGAACCATATGTCGTCATTATAGTCTTTGCTTTTCCCTTTTTGACAGCTATCTCAAAACCGCGAAGATAGATCTCGCGCAAAGCCCTTTCCGAAACTATGGAGTCAAGAAAATGACGGTTAAGTTCCTGATTGTTTGCGCAGAAATGCTTGACAGTACCGGTAACTCCTGCGGAATGAAGCCCTGTCAGTTCTGCCGCAGCCATTTCACCGCACAGACACGGATCTTCCGAGAAGTATTCAAAATTACGCCCGTTGAGAGGATGCCGGTGTATGTTCATACCCGGTCCCAGCAAGCAGTCAACTTTGTTTGCGGCGATCTCAAGACCGGCAAGTGAGAACAGTTCCTTTATAAGTGATTTGTTGAAAGTGGAAGCGATCATAGTGCCGTTAGGAAGGCTGAAAGCCTTAGTTCCGCAGTCAAGCCTCATTCCGGACGGACCGTCAGAAGTACAGCAGCTCGGTATGCCAAAACCGATAAGGTTTTCAGAGACTCCGGCAAATGCCGATGTAGTACCGGGGGTGACTTTCGGACTGCCCATTCCCTCTCCGCGTATGATGCACGCCAGATCTTCGTCCGATAGCTGCGCAATGAATTCATCCATGCTGTTTTTTCCGGATTTTACATCAGCAAGCTTTATCCCCCTGTCGCCGGTATAAGGGATCTCCTCAGGCATCTGCTCGGCTATGATCTCGTCTGTATCTATTTCGTTCATCGAAACTGGTTCCGAGCTTTCATAGACTTTTTCGTCCCTGATCTCAGGAATTATTCTGTTGTACTCTGTATGAGGTGCAAGCATCTGCCAATGTTCCGAGATCACTCTTGTTTCCGGAATATCAAGACTTCCGCTTGCCGGTTCCGCTGAACGCACATCACTGCCACAGTAGAATCTGTATGCTCCTTCTTCCAGCACAAAACAATTCTTATGTCCGGATCTGCCCGAATCGTCGTATGATGCCAGAGCGGACACCGGGATCCCGAATGTGATTGTCTGAGTCTGCCCCGGGGCAAGTGTATCGGTCTTACTGAAAGCGCACAAAGAACGCAGAGGTTTACCGAGGTTTCCCTGCGGTGCCTCGCAATAGATCTGCACTACTTCTTTACCGCTCTTTCTACCGGTGTTTTTCACCGAAACCCTGATCCTGATCCTATCGGCGTCTGCGTTGAAATCTTCGCACATTATCGAGAACTTGGTATATGAAAGACCGAATCCGAAAGGAAATCTCACTTTCTCTTTTGCAAAAGTTTCAAAATATCGGTATCCCACATAGATATCTTCCGCGTAAACAGCTTTATCCCTGTTACCGAAATTTCTGTCGGAAGCGTGGTCTGAGATATTATAGGCAATGGTATCGGGAAGTTTGCCGCTGGGTGATACTTCGCCGGTAAGCACACGCGCAGTTCCGGTACCGCCTACCATACCGCCCTGCCACACTATCATAAGAGCGTCAGGTGATGTTTCGGGCTGATCAAGGAATGACAGATCTATTATCCCACCTATGTTCAGTAAAACAGCCATTTTTCTGAAACGCTTTCTTACCGCTTTAAG
>CAMVGH010000061.1 GCA_947166945.1 uncultured Clostridia bacterium | reverse complement strand
AACGTCGTGAGACAGTTCGGTCCCTATCTGTCGTGGGCGAAGGATATTTGAAAGGCGCTGTCCCTAGTACGAGAGGACCGGGATGGACGCACCTCTGGTGCACCGGTTGTCATGCCAATGGCACAGCCGGGCAGCTATGTGCGGATCGGATAAACGCTGAAAGCATCTAAGCGTGAAGCCGTCCTTAAGATAAGATATCCCACTTTTAAAGTTAAGACCCCTTGAAGACTACGAGGTTGATAGGCTCAAAGTGTAAGCGTCGTGAGGCGTTTAGCTTGCGAGTACTAATCGGTCGAGGGCTTATCCTTTAAGTGCAGAACGAACAATATGTTCAATCGTTATTTCGTTATTCAATTTTGAGAGAACTGCTTCAGTTTATCAATGTATTCTGCATTGTTTGTTCTTTCAGTTTGTCGGTGTCTATAGCGGTGAGGGTCCACCTGTTCCCATTCCGAACACAGTAGTTAAGCTCACCCGCGTCGAAAATACTTGGCTGGTAACGGCCCGGGAAGATAGATCGTCGCCGACACGGACAGAGAAGCACTTCTGTGCTTCTCTGTTTGTGAATTTATTCCTGTTTAGCTCAGTCGGTAGAGCGCTTGACTGTTAATCAAGATGTCACTGGTTCAAGTCCAGTAACAGGAGCCAGCAATCTCGCTAACCATCACGGTTAGCGGGATTTTGCTTTGATTTGATACTTATTTTGGCTCTTATGGTCGTTGTAAGTGTTGCACATAAAACGGAACGTGCTTATATGCAAACTGCACATTAGCTTGTAGATCAACCGCTTGCAACAAAACAATGGCTACGATGTTCATATTGTAATACTGTTTTGATGATATTTTCCTGTATGTCTCACCGGATTTTTCCAAAAATTTAATCGGCTAAAGCGAGCGCGGCGATTTTCGCGTTTGTAGTTCGAGCGTTGTTAATGCTATTCTGTATTTGAATATTATGAGATAATTTATGCTCAACTCGAGGAGAATTGAGCATTTTTCTATTGTTTGTTGCAGTTTTTTGTGTTATAATATTCTATATGAAATTAATATTTGAGGAGGCGCTTTTATGTCTATAGATGATATCAGAAATGCAGTTAAGGCTGTTGCATGAGAATACCCGATCAGCCGAGCGGTTTTATTCGGCTCAAGAGCAAATGGTACTTCTACTGATGATAGTGATGTTGATCTGATAATGGAGTTCAGTAAGCCGATTACATTGATAACGCTTTCCTTAATTAAAGAACGTCTCGAAGAAATACTAAAAACAGATGTTGATGTTATTCACGGTCCGATACAGAGTACCGATATGATAGAGATAGACAAGGAGATCGAAGTTTATGCAGCGTAAAGACCGTATAATTCTTACAAAAACTATTGATTTGCCTGATCTCAAGGAGAAAATAAATACCATTCTTAACGAAGATAATGAATAAGATGTACACCTACACAGTTTTTGATGTTGAAACGCCTAATCGAGCTAACGACAGAATGAGTGCAATAGGAATCACGGTTATCGGCGGAGGAAAGATCGTCGATGAGTTTTATTCGCTTGTGAACCCCGAAACGTACTTCGATTATTTTAACACCAAGCTTACGGGCATCAGTGCAGATACTGTCAAGGGAGCGCCGACATTTCCGGAGCTTTGGAAGAAAATCGAGCCGTATCTGAGCGACGGGATCCTGACTGCGCATAACGCCGTCTTTGATATGGGAGTTCTGAAAAAGTGCCTGACCGGTTACGGCATTGAATGGAAACCTACTGCGAAATATCTCTGCACTGTAAAGATAGGCAGGGCTTGTCTGCCGGAGATGAGTCATCAGCTGAATGTGATGTGTGAGCATTACGGCATAGCCCTCGATCATCATCAGGCTGCAAGCGACAGCCGGGCGTGCGCGGAGATACTGCTAAGATACATATATGCCGGGTATAATGTTAATTCGTTTATAAGGACTTATAAGCTCATGTGAAAAAAATCATAAGTAAGCAGAATCCCCTTTTGGCTTTTATGAAAGCTGAAAGGGGATTTTCCTATTCTATCTCTTGTTCCAACGAGGTGAAAAGCGGGGAATTGAAGAAGTCAAGGAGGGAAATATCCAAACCGTCACATAACATCTTTATCGTGACAATTCCCGGATTTTTGCTTACTCCGTAGATGATGTTTTTAACAGTAGAAGGTGGGACTGCGGCTTTGGTTGCGAGCCCATTTATTGTTATGTTGTTTTTGGCGCACAGTTCTTCAATGCGCTGTGCAACAGCTTCTCTTGTTTTCATAACCGCTCCGACTATATATAGACTTTAATATAGTATATCATGGAGCGTAAATAAAAATCGCCTATATATAGACTTTTAAAAGTGCTCGTGTTATAATGGACTATATATAGTCTAATGGAGGTGCTTATGAGAACATGTTGTTTTACTGGACATAGGATAATGAAAATAACCCCTGAACTTAAACAGAGGCTTCGGGAGGCAATTGTTGATGTTGTTAATCAGGGAGTTACGGAGTTCTACAACGGCGGAGCAATTGGCTGGGATATGCTTTGTGCAGAAATGGTCATGGATTTGAAAGCCGAATATCCCGATGTTACGCTGCACATGCTCTTGCCGTGTCCGTCAGAGGAGCAGGTCAAGGGTTGGAACAATACGCAAATCGCACGATACGAGAAGATACTGAAAGCCGCGAACAGCGTGACTGTAGTTTCCGAGCATTACACAAAAGACTGCATGAAAAGGCGCAATGAACGGCTTGTGGAGCTCGCGGATTGCTGTATATGCTACTGCAATAATCAGAAAAGTGGGACGGGTCAGACTGTGCGAATGGCGAAGGCGAAGGAGATTACTGTGCTGAATTTGGCACAGTTGCCCATAAATTTGTGAAATTATATTGCAATATTTAGCGAAATGTGGTCTAATAAAATAGATTGTATAACGGTTTAGGAGCATTGGAAAGGGGATTAAGATGAGCAAAGCCAATAATGGAAGAATCCTTTTTAATGAAATGACAAGAGTACAAATGCCAGCGCTTGTACATCTTACAAGGCTTGGCTACACTTATTATGGAAGATTATACGAGGATACAGTCGGTTGACGCAATGGCAGCAGGCGTTATAAATGACATTCTTTCACCCACAAAGAACGCCGAAAAGAAAATAAAAATAGGATAATCAAAAAGGCGGCAGGTTACAAAAACCTACCGTCTTTTCATATCCGAAAAAATATGACTTGCACCAAATTTGCACCAAATCAGAAAAATGATGTTAAATTTTTGATTTAAACATCAAATAACAAAACCGCCTAACAGTGATTGTTAAGCGGTTTCTTTATGGTGGACCCGGAGGGGATCGAACCCTTGACCTCCGCGTTGCGAACGCGGCGCTCTCCCAGCTGAGCTACGAGCCCATATCACGGATAATATTATATCATATTATTTATGAAAAATCAATAGGCAGAAGAAAATTTTTCAGAAATTTTTAGGACGTAAGGGAAAATAAAAATATTACCGATTGACTTTTGAGAGAATATGTGATATTATAAATCTGTATATTTATTGGTATGATTACCGAAAGGAATACGAGTTATGAAAAGAATAATAGCGGTATGTGCCGCTGTGATGATGATGGTATGCGCGGCGGGATGCGACGGCGGAAACAAACCTTCCGAACCCGCGGAGACTACTGTCACGACGCAGGATCCGAACATCATGGAAGTACCGGATTTCTCGGGATTGTCACGTGTACAGGTGGAGATGAAGTATCCGAAGCTGAACTTCAATTTCCAGGAAAAGTATGATGACAAGATCGAGGAAGACGGAGTAATATCACAGGAGCCTGCTGCGGGAACGACGATCAAAAAATCCGATGAGATAACCGTCTATGTCAGCATAGGCGGCAAGCAGGTCGAAGTGGACGACTATACGGGCAGGAATATTGATGATGTCCGGCTGCTGATAGAGAAGCAGGGACTTGTGTGCGAGACACAGATCGAGGATAACGAAACAGTAGCGAGAAACTGTGTCATAAGAACTACGCCTTCCGCAAGAACAATGGTGGATAAAGGTTCCACAATAATCTGCTATGTAAGTCTCGGTTCCGCGGTGCAGGAGATAAGGGTGCCGGATATGATAGGTAAGACTATCGAAGATGCCACAAAGCTTGCGACCGAGAACAACATCGCACTTACGATCACATACGACGATACGTCGGTGCTTGAACCCGGCACGGTCATAAAGCAGGGTATTGACCCCGATACCGTCGTAGAACCCAACACGAGGGTCGAGGTAGTGATAGCGGGCGAGAATGCGGCGGCATCGAAGGAAACTACGATCACGGTAACACTGAACACCTCGCTTGAGGGCGAGTTTGAGCTGAAGTACTATATAGACGGTACCCTTGTCCCGGAAAAGACTGAGGTCAAGGAGATAAGCCTTACACGTAAGATAGAGTGGACGGTAAGAAATACGGATATCCATACCTACTCTATCATAGTTACCAGCCTCACTACCGGAAAGTCAGGCAAGCTGTATGAAATGGAAGTGGATTTCACCGCAAATCCTCCCACCAAGAACCACCACGACACTTTCAATTCAAAGGTGTTTGAACAGCTTCTCCAGACAGACTGATGAGAAAATTCCGGAAAAGTATTGACAAATCCCCCGAACAGTGGTATAATTTATTTTCAGCGACAGTCAGTGGGTTGCTCCCCATTGATGCTATTTGAGAGTTTAAAGGCGGTGAAGGCAATGAAAGAGGGAATCCATCCCAAGTATGAAGCAACAACGATAAAGTGCGCGTGCGGAGCTACATTTGAAACACGTTCCACTAAAAAGGACATTAAAGTAGAAATCTGCTCCAATTGCCACCCCTTCTTCACAGGTAAGCAGAAGCTCGTTGACGCGGGCGGACGCGTAGATAAGTTCAAGAAGAAGTACAACATCAAGTAAGAATGCTTCGGAAGACCCCGGCAGCTGCGGCTGTCGGGGCTTTTTCATTGCCGCCGGCTGCGGGAAATGGAACTGCGGCAGCAAAGGAAATGTGACGTTTGTGTGACAATTGTGAAATATATGTCAAAATTAGCACTCTCCTATTGACAGTGCTAAAAACCTGTGGTATAATACAGACAGAACAAGGAAAGAGGGTAATGAATAAGATACCCGCCTGAGTTCAATAATAAAGATGTAATTCAATTGAAAGGGGTTATGACCTATGTTATTCACACCTGATGTATTCGGCAGAAGAAATGTATTCGATGACTTTTTCGATTTCCCGACAATGCCCGCCGCAAGGCAGTCAAGCGATCATCTGATGAAAACAGATGTCAGGGAAATGGAAAATGCCTATGAGCTTACTGTTGACCTCCCCGGTATAAAGAAAGAGGACGTCAACGCAAAGCTCGACGACGGTTATCTTACCATTACCGCCACCACATCGCAGAACAACGATGAAAAGGATAAGAACGGCAAGTATATCCGCCGCGAACGTTTCAGCGGCTCCTACAGCAGAAGCTTCTATGTGGGCGAAGGAGTAAAGGAAGATGATATAAAGGCAAAGTTCGACAACGGTGTCCTTACGCTCGATGTTCCGAAGATCCGACCGGAACAGCAGAAGGAACAGACAAGATATATCGCTATCCAATGATCCGCATAACAGCAGTCCGGGGAGCATACGCTCTCCGGACTTTGTCGTTAAATGTCCTTTGAACGGGATTGACAAAACGGGATTTTTATAGTATAATCGTAGTACAGAATGGGGGCGTAAAGGTTTCGACGGGGATCGGGAAATTCGTTAAGCACGCGGAGTACGCCTGAACTCCTTAATAACTGGCAATTTAAAATTAAACGCAGATTCTAACGATCTTGCATTAGCTGCCTAACGTGCAGCTCGTCCTGCCGGTGAGTGCTGCGGCTCCGGTTTGGGCGTGACACAGCAGCCAACGTGTCGGGTGAGCGCTCTGTAGCCCTTCGCGCTTTCAAAGAGCTGCCAATGACCTATCCTGCCGTTCGGAGAGGTCAGCGGGAGATAAAAAAAGACCGGCTAAGCGTGTAGAAAGACGGGTGGATCGGTTTTCGGACGGGAGTTCGACTCTCCCCGCCTCCACCAGCGGGGAACGCCCCGCGGCGAAACCGTCTCTTACTTTTCAGTAAGGGGCGGGTTTTCTGCCTCGCCGTTCAGAGTTTTCATAAAATCTAAAGCGTTCGGCAGAGACAGCCCGCGACGGCGGGGCGCGAAACCGTATGGCAGTTATCTGCTATACGGTTTTTTTCTGCCTCGCTGTCCGGAGTACAGATATAATTTTTGTAACGCAATCGCATAGAGAAACCGCTCAGGCAAAGGCTTGGGTGGTTTTTGATTTTGATGATCTAATTAATTATTTGACCCCATTTTAGCATTTTGTTCACAATTTGTTCACACCCGATCCCGCAAACCCTTTATTTATCGCGTTTTGAGGCAATTTATCGCAATAAAGTGCATTTTATAATATCTTTTTTGAAAGACAACGGTTGTATAAAATTCAAATAATCAAACAGTTTTATACATTTTGTATACCATAGAAAAACCCGCCGGACTAAACTTGTAGTTCGGCGGGTTTTGTCTATACTTTACATTAGTTTGTTACAGTTGACAATTGTTGTTTAATATGCTAAAATATGATAAGAGAGAGGGTGATTTCATGGCATACGGACAGGCTATTGAATTATTTCTTGTGGACGGTGTTCCTGATGGATTGATTACTGCTGAATTGTCAAATTGGAATGGTAAAGCAATAAAAATACCCCGAACTGATGTTATTAATTGTAAGCGATATGATATTGCAGATGTCGGTGTGTATTTCCTTTTTTGTGAAACCGAAAAAGGCATAGATTCTGTATATATCGGGGAAGCAGAAAATATTCTTGACAGACTAAAACAACATATACATGAATATGAGAGAGAAAAGGAAAAATATTATTGGTCAGCAGCAGTTGCTATTACAGGACGAGATTTGAATAAGGCATTAATACGGTATTTAGAAGATCAGTTTGTACAACAAGCCCGAAACTGCAAACAGTATGAAGTGCTTACAAAAAACACATTTTCAAACACTGTTTTAAAAGAATCTCAAATAGCCATTATGGAAGAATTTATTGATCATGCTAAAACACTTATCAATGTTTTAGAATATAAAGTATTTTCAGAACGACAAGATGTAAGCGCGCTTCCAACAGACATTTTATATTGCAAAGGAAACGGCGCGGACGCCAAAGGTTATTATAGTGCCGGCGGTTTTACTGTATTGGCAGGATCCACTATATCGGATCATGAGGTAGAATCTTTTAAAGTAAGAGCTAAAGGATATTATGACCTAAAACGCAAGTTAGAAGAGAATAAGGTGATAGAAGAAAGACAAATCACCGTTGATTATGAGTTTAATTCTCCATCGGCTGCTGCTGCGGTAGTTTTAGGACGCTCTGCAAACGGCAAGAAAGAGTGGAATATTCAATAACTCTAAGTACATGCATAAAACAAGTCACGCAACGCCTCCACCAGTTGCGGCGGGCGGTGAATCCGTATGGCAGTTATCTGCTATACGGATTTTTTCTGTCTCGCTGCCGCGTACAGCTTTGCCAGGCCTCTGAAAGAACTGCATATTCCCCGCCGGATCGCTATTGATGCGGTGTAATATGACAGGCTGTTCAGTTTGCCGTAACTATGCCTTTTTTCGCATCAAGATGCACTGTTGTGCCGCTCTTGAGTATCTTTACCGCGTTTTCGGCTCCCACTATTACGGGGATATCGAGGGACAGTCCCACCACTGCCGCGTGACTGCTGTCGCCGCCTTTTTCTACGATTATCCCGCCTGCCGAGCGAAGTATCTGCATTATGTCGTTATTGGTCTCTTCCATAACGAGTATCTCTCCGCTCACGAACTTGTCACGGGCTTCCTCTGCCGTTCTTGCCACGCAGATAGGCGCGGTCACTTCCTTTTCGGTTATGCCCTTGCCCTTTACCAGCACATCGCCCACAACATGGACTTTCATCAGATTGGTCGTACCGGAGATGCCGAGAGGGACTCCCGCCGTTATTACCACAAGATCTCCGGTATCGAGATATCCCTTCTTCACCGCGCAGTCAACCGCGTGTGCAAACAGGGCGTCGGTATCCGACTGCTCCGAGGACATCAGCGGCACCACTCCCCAGCTGAGGTTCAGCTGTCTCCATGTTCGCTCATTGGGCGTACAGCTGAGTATGGGACGGTTCGGACGGTACTTTGAAAGGAATTTCGCGGTGCTTCCGGTCTTTGTGACGGTAAGGATCGCCTTCGCGTTCAGATCGAGAGCCGTGGTAACGGTCGCATGGGATATCGCGTTCGTAACATTGTCGTTCTCGCCCTCATGCCGGTCACGGAATCGCTTTGCGTAGTTGATATCCTTTTCGGCAGTCTCCGCGATCCGCGTCATTGTTCTTACCGCCTCCACAGGATACAGACCCGCGGCAGTCTCTCCGGAGAGCATTATCGCGCTTGTTCCGTCATATATCGCGTTTGCGACGTCGGTGGTCTCCGCTCTTGTCGGGCGGGGATTTTTTATCATAGAGTCGAGCATCTGTGTCGCGGTTATGACCTGCTTTCCGGCACGGTATCCCTTTTCTATCAGCAGCTTCTGTATGCGCGGTATCTCCTCGAAAGCTATCTCCACGCCCATATCGCCGCGCGCGACCATTATCCCGTCCGCGACACGGAGGATATCGTCGATATTGTCAACGCCCTCCTGGTTTTCGATCTTGGCGATTATGCGGATATCCGAACCGCCGTTCTCTTCGAGGAAGCGCCTTATTTCAAGGATATCCTCATCGGTGCTGACAAAGGAAGCCGCAATAAAATCAAACCCCGTCTCTATGCCGAATTTCAGATCGCTCTTGTCCCGTTCGCTCAGGTACGGCATGGAGAGCTTTATTCCCGGGAAGTTGCAGCTCTTGTTGTTGGATATGTAGCCTCCGTGGATAACACGGCACACCACATCGTCCCCCTCTTCGCCGTTGAGTATGCTGCTTACTTTAAGTTCGAGCAGTCCGTCGTCTATGAGTATTCTTGTGCCGGCATCTATATCTTTCGCAAGGTTCTTGTATGTAATGGAGACCTCCTTGTTGTTTCCGGTGACTTCACGGGTAGTCAGTACGAACTCCTCCCCGTCTTTCAGCAGAGCCTTTCCGCCCTCAAACTGCTTGACGCGCACCTCGGGTCCCTTTGTATCGAGAAGAGAAGCTATCGGCAGATCGAGTTCTTCCCGTATGCGCTTTACCTGCTCAAACACTTTCCTGTGGCTTTCATGGTCTCCGTGGGAGAAATTCTGCCGTGCGACATTCATACCGCTGAGCATCAGCTGGCGCAGCACCTCATCATCGGCAGTGGAAGGTCCCATAGTACAGACTATCTTTGTTTTTCTCATATAATGTTCCTCCGTTATCCTGCTCATCGGGCAGGGAATCTTTTCCGTGATATACCTTATATATTATATCACCGCGCATACAAAAAGTCAAACGAGGCAGGTGTTTTTTACCGTACTGTACTGCTTTTTATCCGTACAATACCGTTCTTGCGGCCCACGGCTCCTATAATTGAAAGTCCCCCATGCACGATATTTCATACATGAGGGACTCAGCTTTCTGAGCTGTTGATTATTCTGTTTTTACTGTCCCCAGACATTGGGATTGGACTGCGCGACTATGATCTTTTCGCTGTCCTGCGACAGTACCGAGAACTGGCTGGTGACTGCGCGTACAAACGGAACGTAAGCGTCTGTCACGTTCAGAGTACCGTCTGACGCAACGGAGTATGTGACTCCGTCCGTGTTGAGGTAGATCATGCCGTATCTGTCGGCTATCCGTGTGTCGCTGCCTGCCTGTACGGGAATCAGTGTTTCGTTTGTTATATCGAACACATAGGATACCGGATTTCCGCCGGCATCATTAGCCGTCAGCAGGAAGCTTCCGAATGAGAGGCTCCTGTGGACCTTGCAGGAAGTGCCTATATAAGCGTTCTTATTCAGGATACCGTTGTTGCAGTCGAAGGAATAGAGGCTGTAATTTACATTATCCTCAGCGCCTGCGAACCACAGTATGCCGTTTCTGTAGCCTGCCGCCGAAACGGGACCGCCATACTCCACGAGGGCTCTGAATATCACTCCGGTCTCACGGTCTATGGTCACTTCATAGAAGTAGGTAGCGGAATCCGCAACTGTGCTTACGAAGAATTTCATGTCGGATTCGCTGTAATATACTCTTCCGATCTCCGCGTTGCCGAGGTCGGTGCCGTTGTCGTTGCCGTAGAGCACGCCGCTCTCCTTATCGAGAACGACGAGGATATTGCGTCTGTCGTCTTTGCCGCAGCCGGACACTACGATATATCTGCTGTCTGACCATGCGATCTTGGGGCTTCCGATGTTTACGACTCTGGGCTGGACAGATGTCATCATTCCGCCGAGCCTGAAGAAATAAACCTGATCGCGGCAGAGTACGACAGCGTCGTCGCCGCTGAGAAGCGTCTCAAGGGCATTGGGCGTATTGAGCTGATAGATATTTGTCACAAGACCGGGGTCGGTTATCTCTGCGATCTCCTCGGAGCTTACGGTGATCTCCGCGGTAGTCTCTGCGGTTGTCTCCGAGGTAGTGACGGATGTTTCCGTAAGTTCGGGATCGTCTATCTCGGTCACAACGGCGGACTGGTCGCCGCTGTCATCGGGTATTACCTCGACATCGCCGGAGTCGCTCTGGACCGTATCGGGAACTATTGTTGTATCGTCATCTGTTTCTTCCGTATCTTCTGTTTCGGGGACAGATGTCACTGTCACCCGGTCGGGCGCGGTGGTCACGGACACTGCGGGTGTGCTTTCAAATCCGAAAGGCGCGGTGGTGACTGTTGCCGCGGAAGTCACGGTATAGCTGTCCATACTGAGCGGGTCTGTATCTGCACGCACGATAGGTGCGAAAGTTTCGTCATTGAGCTGATCGGACTCATACTCCGCGAGTTCTACGCGGGAGAGATCCTGTATATCACGGTAGCATTTTTTTGGCGCACAGAGTTTCACGCCTGCTATGCGTTTTTCGGAGGCGTTGTTCTCCGCGAATGTGTCTATATCTGTTCTCCCCGTGATAACTGTACCGTCATTGAGGTACAGGCGTTCTATCTCTATACTGTCGGAATCCGCGAGAGCGGAGAAAGATACTGCCATATCGCTGTAACACACGTGTTCCTTGAATGTCACATAGATATTGGAAAGTGCCGTTTCCTCTGCGGACATATTATTGTATGCCTGTTCGGCTGCCGCGAGTCTCTGGGCTGCCGAGAGCATATCTTCGGAGGAAAGGATGTCTATGCCGTCGTCTCCGCCGGGAGCGTTCGTTGTCATATAAGCCACACCCGCGACTGTTACAGCGACTGCTGCCGCCGCGCCTGCGACCGACTTCCAGTGTGTGCCGAGTGTTCTCTGCCATGCGGGAGTTTTTGCGGCTTTGAGCGCGTTCCGGCGTATTTTCTCTTCATCAAGAGCGTACTTTTCAAAGAGTTCCTTGTAGAAGTCGTTGGTATTCACACATCATTCCTCCTTTCCTGAATATTTTTAAAGGTCAAACTTTTTCTTCTGCTTTTCTATTGTACGATAGAGCTTATTCTTGACGGTGGACAGGTTCAGGTCAAGTGTTCTTGCCACCTCGTCGAGTTTCATATCACACACGAAATGCAGGTAGAATATTCTCCCGATAACGGGATCGTCATTTGCTATATCTTCAAAGATCTGTTTTGCGAGCATTTCATTGCCGATGACATCTTCGAGAACAGGCTGTTCTTTTGACATTTCCGCCTCGATCTGCACCATCTGCTCCTCGGTATAATCCGAGAAATTCGCGCCGGAGCTGCGTTTGCTTACTTTTTCGTAATAGCTCTTGCACTCGAATTTAGCGATGTTGATGACAAAGGCTTCCGCATTTTCTATATCATCGTATCCTTTTTTGGCGATACGCTGATAAAAGCGGGTATAGATGTTCTGTACAATATCCTCGGAGTCCTGTATGCTGCATTTGCTTACAACAAATCTGGACACCGCACGGAATGTCTCGCTGTAAACTTTATTGAAATAGGCTTCAAGCGTATCGCTGCTCAAACAGTTCACCTCGCTTTTTGCCCCCTACATTTAAGTAGTAGGCGATTTTTGCAAAAAAGTTTCAAATTTTCAAAAATTTTTTATCCGCACCACTATTTATGTGTAACGGCTTCCGTTTTATACCGTGAGTAATCGGCACCGAACATGACCGGCAGAGAGATCCGCTCACTCAACGGATTTGAGGGCTTCGATCATATTTATGCCGCGGAGCCGGCGGTGCATCGCAAACGTCACGAGAACGGAGAATGCCATAGTGGCGATCGCTGCCGCGATATAGCTCGTGGGGTAGATGTTGCGGCCGAACATCACAAGATCGACTTCCGCCGTGGTTATGACGAACGTGGCAAGGAATCTGCCCAGCACAAGCCCGAACAGAGTTCCCATAAGCGCGAGGATAATATTCTCTCGGAATACGTACCTGTCAACTTCCGGATCATAGAAGCCGAGGACTTTGAGGGTAGCTATCTCGCGTATTCTCTCGGTTATGTTGATGTTCGTGAGATTATAGGTCACTACGAACGCCAGCAGTCCCGCGGACGCTATTATTACGATAATTACCATGCTCAGAGTATCCAGCATCTTAGTGAATGTCTCCATGGTGTTGGAGTTGAATGAGACTGTGAGCGCGCCGTCAATTGTGAGCAGCTCCTCTCCCAGGTCGTCCTGCGCTTCCCCTGTTCCCAGATCATGCCGGAAATAAAGCACGTTATAGGCGGGGGATTCCCCGAACAACCCCTCATAAGTCTCAGGAGTCATGTATATATAATGGTTTGGGTAGTTCTCAAACGGAGCGGTGAGGGTCACTGTGACCTTCTCCGTTTCGCTCTTTTCAATATCGACCTTGCCGCCCGCCTTCAGATTGTTGAGGAGAAGCGTGGTCTTTTCGTCAATGTAGATATTGTCGCCGGAAAGAGTATATTTCTCACCCGAGGTGCGGCTTCGCAGATCAAAGAAATCCGTAAAGATCTCAGGTTCGGAAGGCACGCTGATATAGGCGTCCACCGATCTGCCGTTTGCTGTCACCGTAACGAGTTTCTGATAAACACGGATGCTTTCGCCGCCATGGGAGGCGATTATCCCGGCGGCTTCCTCCGGCGCTTCGGGATACTCATCGGCGTCATAGGCAAGTATGCCCTGATAGTTCTGGATATCATCGAACTGCTTGGCTATGATGTCGTTGATGGCATCATAAAGAGCAAGTCCGGTAAGCAGGAGCGCGGTACAGCCGGATATGCCGATCACTGTCATGAACATCTTGCGCTTGTAGCGGAACAGATTGCGGGCGGTGACTTTGCTGCTGAAGCTGAAATGCTTCCATATCGGAGTAATGCGCTCCATGAAGATACGTTTGCCGTTCTTCGGAGCCTTCGGGCGCATGAGCTGGGCAGACTGCTCTCCGAGCGCCGAACGGGCGGTAAGATATACCGTTAGGGCAATGGCTGCCGTAAATACCGCGCTCGCGGTAAGAGCCGTAGCCACGTCTATGCTAAGTGACATTCCCGGTATGTCGTACATCATACTGTAGGCGGTTATGATGACGAACGGGAAAAGGTTCATGCCGACTGCGCACCCGACTATGCAGCCGAGTATCGTCGCGGATACGGCATAGAACATATATTTGAACATTATGGAGGGACTGCCGTAACCGAGAGCTTTCAGCGTACCTATGGCAAGGCGCTGTTCCTCGATCATGCGGGACATGGTGGTAAGGCATACAAGCATAGCCACCACGATGAAGAATACCGGGAAAACAGACGCTATGTTGTTGATGCGGTCGGCGTTTTCGCCGTACTCGGTATATCCCGGAAAATCGTCACGGTCAAAGACGTACCATTTCGGCTCGGACAGGTCTTCAACCTCCCTGTGGGCGTCATCAAGCTCTGCGCGGGCTTCCGCTATCCTGTCCGCGCCTTCTTTCCTGCCGTCCTCAAGTTCCTTTCTGCCGTCCTCAAGCTTTATTTTCGCATCTTCAAGCTCTTTTCTGCCGTCGGAGACTTCAGTCTTTGCGTCGTTCAGCTCCGCCCAGCCGTCGGAGATCTCCTTTTTGCCGTCATTCAGCTCCGCCCAGCCGTCGGAAACTTCTTTTCTGCCTTCATTCAGTTCCGCCCAGCCGTCGGAAACTTCTTTTTTCGCATCGCTGAGCTTTGCTTTGCCGTCCGCGAGCTCGGCTTCCGCTTCCGCAAGCTGACGCTCGCCGTCCGCAAGCTCGGCTTCCGCTTCCGCGAGTTTTGCTCTGCCGTCGGCGATCTCTTCCGCGGCGGCATCGAGTTCGCGTCTGCCGCTTTCCAGCTTTATGCGGGCGGCGTTGAGCTGCACTCTGGCGTCTATCAGCTGTCTCTGTCCTTCGTCCAGCTGAGCCTGACCGGCATCCGTCTGCTGCTTCGCGGCGGCGAGAGCCGCTTCATTGCGGGCTATCTCTTCCTCGGCTGCCTGTATGGCAGCCGAGGCTCCGGCGATCTCAGCGACTTCGGGCATGCTCGCATACGCTCGCAGCACCTCGTCGCCGATCGCCGGCAATCCGAGGGAGGCGGCAAGCTCCGCTTCTGCCGCCTCAAGCTGCGCTGTACGCGCAGCAAGCTCCGCCTTGCCCTTTTCAAGGGCTGCGGCTCCCTCGTTATATTCCGCGACCGCGGCATCAAGTTCCGCTTGTCTGGCGTTCAGCTCGTCACGGTTCCGGATAAAAAGGTCGTATCCGTCGTTATATTCCGCAAGACCGCTCTCGTATTCGGCAAGGCCGTCGTTATACTGCTTTTCCGCGTCTTCGAGTTTTCTGCGGTTCTCTTCGGTCTCGGCGCGGCCGTCTTCGAGCTTCCGGCGGTTTTCTGATATTTCCTTTTCGCCGTCGATGATCTTCTGCTCATTTTCGGCTATCTCGGCTTCTCCGTCACGGAGTTTCCGCTCATTTTCGGCGATCTCGGCTTCGGCGTCAATGAGTTTCTGCTCGTTTTCGGAAATTTCTTTTTCCGCGTCTTTAAGCTTCTGCTCATTCTCGGCTATCTCATTTTCCGCGTCGAGGAGTTTCTGCTCGTTTTCGGCTATCTCCCTTTCGCCGTCGGCTATTTCTTTTTCGCCGTCGGCTATCTTGTCATCATATTCCTTCTGTGCGTCGGCAAGCTCTTTCTCCGCGTCGGCAAGCTTTTCATCAGCTTCGGAGATTATTTCGGCAAAGCGTTCGGAGGCGCGGGTCTTACCGGTTTCTTCCGCTCTGTCCGCAAAGACTTTCACCGCGTCCCGGTACTCATCGCTGTAGCAGATGTATTTTCCGGTTTCCGGGATACGGACATAAAGCTCGGTATTGTACTCTGCGCAGAAATTGTTTTCGGGAACATAGAAGACCGACTCGATGGAGCCGTTCCCGACGGAAGTGCTGCCGCGGGTGGTCTTGTCTATGTACATGGGCGAGCGGACGGTGCCGACAATGGTATATTCGTACACCGAGAGCATATCGTCGGGCGCGGAGCCGTCATTCTTTGTGAATGTTACCTTTACGCCTGCCGAGGGACCGCCCTTCATCTTAGATGAATTCACAAGGCATTCGTGATCGTTTTCCGGCATTCTTCCGGAAACAAGATCGAACACATTGACGCTGTCCCGGTCATTTCCTATGGTCAACACCCTTGCGGCTGCCGGGGAGCGCCCCTCGCAGTTGGCGATGACATCGGTGAAGTATGACGGATAGACCTCCGTGCCTCCGATCGCGGCAACGGCGGCGATATCGTCGTCATTGAACCCGTATGTGGAAACGAGCCGCAGATCCGCGAGCCTGTTTCTGTCGAGGTAGTCGTCAACGGTATTGCGCATATCCGGAGCGGCGGCTTTTACGCCGGAGAAAAATCCCACGCCCAGTGCGACGATACCGAAAATGGAAAGAAAGCGGCTCAATGTGGAGCGTATCTCACGGTAAGCGCTTTTACGAAGTGCGTTTTTCAAATATCAACCCTCCGGAGTTTCCTGTTCTCCGTACTCACTGTCCGATCCGTCGTCTTCGGGCTTTACCTTTTCGTAAAGCTCCTTGTATCTGTTCTTCACCGAGGGAGCGAAGCCCCCTATCATATTGTAAAGAGTATTACTGTCGGGATTGAACACAAGGGCAAGCTTGCCGTATTTCTGTGTGTCGGCATAGAGATACCACATATCTATGCCTGTCTCGTCGTGTGCCATTACGGTAACGCTGCTGTCCAGCGCCGTATCCGTCTTATACTCCCCGATCTCGGTGACAGTCTTCAGGCTCACGGTGATAAGTCTTTTGCGCTTTCTCCTGCCGATTATCTTGTCGATATCGAGGTCGTCGTTGGTGACGATATATTCATATTCCACGGAAGTCCCCTGGAGCAGCCACACCAGCCCCCATATCACCGCAGCGATGACCGCGAGGGAGACTATGCCGATAAACGCGAAGGCGAATATGAGCGCCGCGATGATCGCCAATGCTGCCGCTATATCGAGCCCGCGGATAAACATATCCTTCCCGGTGGCTTCCTTCTTTATAAGCTGTTCGGAAAATCTGTCCATTGTATAATTCTCCTTTTCAAAATACGATATCAGCCGGTTGTAAAACTCTGAAAAGCCTTTAAATAAATAACTTTTACAATTTTAATATATAAAAGTTTTATTTTTGTATCTTTCCCCGCCGGAGGCGGTGAAAGATACGCTTCTGCTTTTACAATCGCCTAAAGATACAATATAAAATATATTATATCACAAATAAACAAAAATTACAAGTAGTATTAGTGCATATTTACAAGGAATTTGACAAATGAGAAAGATACTTGTTACAAACGACGAC
>CAMVGH010000060.1 GCA_947166945.1 uncultured Clostridia bacterium | reverse complement strand
CCGGATATTCCTCCTACGGCAACCAGATAGGGCTTGCTACCGGTCATGTGGCGGAGATATACCACCCCGGATATATGGCTAAACGCATGGAGATAGGCGCAGTCATCGCGGCAGCTCCCGCAGACCATGTAAGACGCGACAGACCCGCTCCCGGAGATATCATCATACTCCTCGGCGGACGTACCGGACGCGACGGCTGCGGCGGTGCGACAGGATCCTCCAAATCCCACAGCGTACAGTCCCTTGAGACCTGCGGCGCGGAAGTCCAGAAAGGTAACGCGCCTATCGAGAGAAAGCTCCAGAGACTTTTCAGGAACCGTGAAGCGACAGTTCTCATAAAGAGATGCAACGACTTCGGCGCGGGCGGCGTTTCCGTCGCTATCGGAGAGCTTGCGGACGGTCTGAGGATAGACCTCAACGCGGTACCGAAGAAGTACGCCGGTCTTGACGGCACAGAGCTTGCTATCTCCGAATCACAGGAGAGAATGGCTGTCGTTGTGGATAAGAACGACGTTGACAAATTCATAAAGCTCGCAGGGGACGAGAACCTCGAAGCTACCCCCGTCGCGGAGGTGGAGGCAGAGCCGCGTCTTGTGATGACGTGGAACGGTAAGACTATCGTTGATATATCGAGAGAATTCTTAAATTCCAACGGCGCGGAAAAGCATACCGATATCGCCGTTGACAATGTGAACGTGTCCTATGAGACAGGGCTGCACAATACGGCGGAGGACTGGGAGAAGCTGGTCACCGACCTCAATGTATGCTCGCAGAGGGCGCTGGTGCAGAGATTTGACTCCACTGTCGGAGCCGCGACCGTGCTGATGCCGTTCTCCGGCAAGACCCAGCAGACACCCGTGCAGGCAATGGCGGCAAAGATACCGGTGCTGGGCGCCGAAACAAAGGCAGCTTCCATTATGGCTTGGGGCTATGATCCGGCTGTGGCGGTGCAGTCCCCCTACCACGGAGCCGCGCTCGCTGTGGTGGAGAGTATCGCAAAGCTCGTTGCGGCGGGCGGTAAGTCAGACGAATGCTGGCTCACGTTCCAGGAATACTTCGAGAGGACACAGGGCGACCCGAAGCGCTGGGGACAGCCGTTCAGCGCACTTCTCGGCGCGTACAGGGCGCAGAAGGCTCTCGGCGCGGGAGCTATCGGCGGCAAGGATTCCATGAGCGGCACATTCGAGCATATAGATGTTCCCCCGACGCTCGTTTCGTTCGCGGTCGGCATGGGCAGAGCAGACAAGATCATCAGCGCGGAGTTCAAGCTCCCCTTTGACAAGCTGTACTACATCGCCCCCGACTACGATGAGAACGGTATGCCCGATTTCGAGAGCGTAAAGGCGGTATATAAGAAGGTCGAGAAAGTCATAGCCGACGGCGACGCTGCCGCAGTGTGGACGCTCGGTCACGGCGGTCTCGCGGAGGGTATCTTCAAGATGTCCCTCGGAAACCGCATCGGCGCAAAGCTGAACAAACTTGACGACAGCAAGCTCTTCGGTATGCGCTACGGCGCGTTCATCATCGAATCCGGCAAGGAGCTTGACGGCTTCGAGCTTATAGGTGAGACTACCGAGGAATACACCATTCAGAGCGGTGACGTGACCCTCGATATCGCGGCGCTCGAAAAGAAGTGGGACGCGGTGCTTGAACCGATATTCAGAGACAGCGTGAAGCACTATGACGCTCCCGAAGCGATAAGCTCCGTAACGGAGACAAAGTTTGAGTGCGCTCCCGCGTGCAGGACAGCAAAGCCCCGCGTGCTTATCCCCGCTTTCCCCGGCACAAACGGCGAATACGATATGGCGGAGGCATTCCGGCGCGAGGGCGGCGAACCTACCATATTCGTCATCAAGAACCTCTCCGCGCAGGCGGTGGAAGAGTCCGTGGAGCAGTTCGCAAAGCTCATCTCCGAAAGCCAGATAGTAGCAGTCCCCGGCGGATTCAGCGGCGGTGACGAACCGGAAGGCTCCGGCAAGTTCATCAACGCATTCTTCCGCAATCCGAAGGTAAAAGACGCGGTGAACGATATGCTCTACCGCCGCGACGGTCTTATGCTCGGCATCTGCAACGGCTTCCAGTCCCTCATAAAGCTCGGACTTGTCCCGCTCGGTGAGATAGTTCCCCTCACCGCCGACAGCCCCACCCTCACCTTCAACAAGATCGGACGTCACCAGTCACAGCTTGTCCGCACACGTATCTGCACCGACAAGTCCCCGTGGCTCATGAACTGCAAAGTGGGCGACATCTATACTATCCCGATCTCTCACGGCGAGGGGCGCTTCGTCGCAAGCGATGACGTCATCAGAAAGCTCATAGCCAACGGACAGGTCGCTACCCAGTATGTCGATCTCGACGGCAACCCCTCCATGGATCTGCGCTACAACCCCAACAGCTCAATGTACGCTATCGAGGGCATCATCTCCCCCGACGGCCGCGTCCTCGGCAAAATGGGTCACAGCGAGCGCATCTCCGCCGACTGCTGCACCAACGTTGACGGCATCAAGGATCAGCCCCTGTTCAAGAGCGGAATACAATACTTTAAATAATTAAGAATTAAGAATGGTCGGTGCCTCCCAAAGCGGCACCGACCATTCTTAATTTCCCATCGTTCTTAATTTTACCCTGTATTCTCTCGGCGTTACTCCGTAGATCCGGCGGAATACTCCGGAGAATTTCCCCGCGTTCTCATAGCCCACAAGAAACGCTATCTCGCCTATGCTCAGTTCGGGAGAGGTCCTCAGCAGTCTCGCGGCTCTCGCAGCGCGGCGTTCGGTGAGCCATGTATGTACAGGCTTTCCGTAAACACTGCGGAAACTGTTCTTGAATGTGGTCGGTGATACGCCGCTGCGCTCCGCGAGAGTCTCTATCGTGTGTTCTTCCGCGATCGCGTTCACCATGTACTTCGCCGCAGCCCGCATCTTCTTCGTGTTGGTGTTTTTCATGCCGTTCCCCCGTTTCATACAATTTTTGCCGTCCTGTTAGCCTCGGCTAACATTATATCACATTTTTTCTCTTTTGTCAAATTTATCGGAAGTTGTTGACAATCAGTATATATAAGTGTATAATAAAAATATATGTATCATGAATTATCTACCTAAAAGGAATATAATAATGGACAGATATAATATTAAAAATCCCGCGGAAACAAAGAAGTCACCGTTCGGTATCTTCATCGACCAGAACGGCTTTCTTCCCTGTGACACGAAAAAAGCCGTGATACCCTTTGACTGCGAGTTTTTCGAGATCATCGACAAAAAAGGCTCCACCGTGTTCAGCGGTGAGACTGTACCCTTCGGAAAGGACGAAGCTTCCGGAGATGAGGTCTGCTTCGCGGAATTCACTAAATTCAGGACACCCGGCATTTACCGCGTCAAGGCGGGCGGGAAATTTTCCGCCCTGTTCGGGATAAGTGACGGCATATACGGCGGTGTGCTCGACAGTACCCTCAAAGCGCTCTATTACCTGCGGTGCGGGTGCGGACTTGACGAGAAGTACGCCGGAGTATGGAAACACGGGAAATGCCACTGCTCCGAGGCGGTGCTGTGGGAAGACGGTTCCGTGAAGCGTGATGTGACCGGAGGGTGGCATGACGCTGGCGATTACGGGCGGTATGTGACCGCCGGAGCCGTGGCTGCCGCTCACCTGCTGTACGCGTTCAGGCTGTTCCCCGGCGCATTCACCGGACGCAGGGTGAACATTCCGCAGGCGGAGGATATGCCCGATATACTCGCGGAAGTGAAGTATGAGCTTGAATGGCTCCTTAAAATGCAGAACACCGACGGCTCGGTGTATCACAAAGTGACCACCATGATGCACGCGCCGTTCGTTATGCCGGAGGACGATACCGATACGCTGTATGTGTTCCCCGCGTCGTCAATGGCGGCGGCGGATCTCACGGCGGTATGCGCGCTTGCCGCACCGATATACGAAAAATACGACCGCGTGTTCTCGGATAAGCTCCGTGCCGCCGCTGAACTCTCCGCCGGCTGGCTGGACGCGCACCCGGAATTCATAGGCTTCACCAACCCCGACGGCTGCAATACCGGCTCCTACGGACAGTGGGACGACAATTCAAACCGCTTCTGGGCGTATGAGGAGATGTTCACCCTCACGGGGGACAAAAAATACTCGGACAAGGCGGAAGCCTTGCAGAGCAGGCACTTCCCGCCCGCCGAGTTCGGATATGCGGAAACGGGCGGTCTGGGGATATTCGCGTACCTGCTCGCCCCGCATGAAAAGGACGAAACAACGGTAACAAAGCTGAAAAACGAATTGACCCGCTGCGCACAGTCCGCGAAAAAACTCTGTGACAAGTCCGGCTACGGTGTTGCAATGGCACCGAACGACTTCCACTGGGGCAGCAATATGACCGTCCTCAAGCGCGGTATGCTCTTTGCCGCCGCCGATATATTCTGCGGCACCGATCTTAAACAGTACGCCGCCGCACAGATCCACTACATTCTCGGCTGCGATCCTCTCGGCATCAGCTACATCACCGGTATCGGGGAATTCAGGGCAAACAATCCCCACCTGCGCCCCGCCTACGCAGACGGCGTAGATGACTGCATACCCGGTATGGTGGTCGGCGGTCCGAATGCCGGACTTTCCGACCCGTTCGCCAAAGTCGCCGTACCGGAGGGTACTCCCCCCATGAAGTGCTACGCCGATGTCACCGACAGCTATTCCCTCAACGAGATAACCATTTACTGGAACTCCCCCGCCGTGTTCCTGCTCGCATTCCTGAACGGAAATTAATTCTTAAGTGATAGTATGAACAGAAATATGATAAAGATAACGGCACTGTGCGCGGCGACAGTCATGCTGTCCTCATGCGTACGGGCGCCGATAGTACCGTTCGACTACTCGCGGAGCGAAAACAAGACCACTCTTGAAGACATAGCCGCGGTAAACAATCTCGGAACGGCGCTTACAAAGCATGAGAACGTATATGTTACCTGCAACCTGAAGGGAGAGGACTACTGGGGCTTCGGCACGTTCCAGACCGACGATATGTATTTCCGTGAGTATTTCGGAAGCTCCGGCGGCACTTATCAGGCGGAAATGTGGTACAACGGGAACAGGTGGTTCATGCGGTACTCCGAGGACGGCACCCCCGATATCAGAATGAACTGGCTGGCTGTAAGCGATGAGGAGAAATATGAGAAGTATTTCCTGCCCGGCAGAACAGAGATATTCCACAGTCTCGGCGACTACAGCACCCAGACCGTCACCGATATCCGCGACGACGCGGACGGGAAAAACACCTTCAATGTATATACCCGCAGCCCCGACGGCGAAGTGCAGGCTATGACCGATAAATACGGGCTGCATAATACAAAGTACTGGTTTGCCACTCTCGAACACGAATATACGCTGGACAAGGATACACTGGAGATAGAGTACGACTACAACTATCTGCGTCTGCACAACGGTAAGAAATATATCTACTACACCACCCTCGTGCAGTATGATACCCTGCCCCCGGACTATATGAAGATGACTTCCGCCTCGATAGATATGACGGTGAATGACGAAGAAGCGGAAAAAAAGACCGTCACCATATCCTACCCCGACGGACAGACCTATTCTCTGGAGTACAACGGAAAATATTCCGTCGTTCCGTTCGTGAGCGAGGGATATACCCTGTACACCGACCCCGACGGGACGGATAAGTTCGTAGGGGAGATCCCATACGAAAATATCACACTGTACGCGATCTCAATTTAATATGTCATGGTTTGTCACAAAAAATTTGAAAAAATGTCATTGTTTGTCATGTGAAAATGTGTTATATTGATAGTATAGAAAATTCTGTGGAGGTAACACACATGACCGCGAAAAAACGATCTTTCGTAATGTACAATGACTATCTGCATCATTTTGAAATGCTCTCAAAAGACGAACAGGCAGAACTCATAATGGTCATTCTGCGCTATGTGAACGGTACGGAGCCGGATACGGCTTCCCTCTCCGCCGGCGTAAGAATGGCTTTTTCTTTTATCCGCCTGCGTCTCGACGAGGATTTTGAAAAATATCTGGAGATATCAAAAAAACGCTCCGAGGCAGCTGTAAGATCAAACAGCCGCAAACGTGAACAAATGCAGACAAATGAGTGCAAATGTGCGCAAACGTATGCAAACGTACCTGATAATGATAATGTTGTTGTTAATGATAATGTTAATGAAAATGAAAATGAAAATGAAAATGATAGTGAGAGTGTAGTTGTTAATGTTGTTGTTGATGATAATGAGGCGCAGCCGTCGGAGACGGCTTGCCGCCGCAATGAAAAAACAACAACTGCCGGAAACAACAACAACGACTTTTCCGCACCCTCTTTAGGAGAGATAAAACGTTACTGTGCCGAGAGCAACAGTATCATCGACCCGGGAAAATTCTATGATTATTACTCCGCTAACGGCTGGAATGTCGGCAAAAATCCCATGAAAGACTGGAAAGCAGCGATACGTGTATGGGAAAGCAGGGAGAGAGCTTCCCCCGCTTCCCCGGTAAAGCTCTCGGAACCGAGTTATGATATTTCCGCCGCCGAGAGGCGCACTCTCGCCAAATACAGCTGTCTGTGACAAAAAGAAGTCCCCGCAGATCATGCAGGGACTTCATTCTGTACGGGGATAATGTGTATCTTATCCGATCTTCGGCAGTGTGGCAAAGCTTGCCGCAAGCTCCTCGTCCGAGGGGATATAGTCCGTCATGGTGCCGTCGTTGAATTTCTGGTAAGCGACCATATCGAAGTAGCCGGTACCCGTAAGACCGAAGAGTATAGTCTCTTCCTCGCCTGTCTGCTTGCAGCGCAGAGCCTCATTTATCGCGGCACGGATAGCATGGCTGCTCTCCGGCGCGGGAAGTATGCCCTCTACTCTCGCAAACTGCTGTGCGGCGGCGAATACGCTTGTCTGCTCCACGGATATCGCTTCCATGAGCTTGTCGTCATACAGCTGGGACAGCGTGCTGCTCATGCCGTGGTAACGCAGTCCGCCCGCATGGTTTGCGGAGGGAATGAAGCCGCTTCCGAGGGTGTACATCTTCGAAAGCGGGCATACCTTTCCGGTATCGCAGAAGTCATAAGCGTACTTTCCGCGGGTAAGGCTCGGACAGCTTGCGGGTTCTACCGCGATAATCCTGTAATCCGCTTCCCCGCGCAGCTTCTCGCCCATGAACGGGGAGATAAGTCCGCCGAGATTCGACCCGCCGCCCGCGCAGCCGATTATCACGTCCGGCTTTACTCCGAGCTTTTTGAATGCCGCGTGCGCTTCGAGTCCGATTATCGACTGGTGGAGCAGTACCTGATTGAGCACCGAACCCAGCACATAGCGGTAGCCGTCTGATTTTACCGCTGTCTCGACAGCCTCGGAGATAGCGCAGCCGAGACTTCCGGTAGTGCCGGGGTGCTCCGCGAGTATCTTCCTGCCCACTTCGGTAAGCTCCGACGGCGAGGGTGTCACCGACGCGCCGTATGTTCTCATGACTTCGCGGCGGAAAGGCTTCTGCTCGTAAGAGACTTTTACCATGAACACCTTGCAGTCAAGTCCGAGGTACGCGCACGCCATTGAGAGCGCCGTTCCCCACTGCCCCGCTCCGGTCTCGGTGGTAACGCCTTTCAGCCCCTGCTTCTTCGCGTAGTACGCCTGTGCTATCGCGCTGTTGAGCTTGTGGCTGCCGGAGGTATTGTTCCCCTCGAATTTGTAGTATATCTTCGCGGGGGTGTCAAGTGCCTTTTCAAGGCAGTATGCCCTTACCAGCGGTGAGGGACGGTACATTTTGTAGAAATCCAGTATCTCCTGCGGGATATCTATATACGCGGTGTCGTTGTCAAGCTCCTGCTTCACAAGCTCCTCGCAGAATACGGCGGAAAGCTCCTCCGCCGTCATGGGCTTACCGTTTGCCGGGTTCAGAAGCGGCGCGGGTTTTGTCTTCATATCCGCGCGCATATTGTACCACTGCGTCGGCATTTCCTCCTCGGTAAGATAGGTCTTGTAGGGTATCTTGTCTGCCATTTTTGTTATCCTTTCTTTCTTTGAATTTGGCGCCTGCGGGCGCGAGTGCCTCCGGCGGGCGCAAATGGCGCCTGCGGGCGCGAGTGCCTCCGGCGGCCGTCTGTCGGTCAGCCCCTCTGTCACCTGCGGTGACACCTCCCCAGCGGGGAGACCACCCTTTAAAAAAGGGGTTGGATCCCTAAACCGAAAGCTGCCGGAAAAGTGTCGGTTCATTTATGGAAGTTTATTTGTAAACATTCCCGATAGCTTCCACTACCTGCGGCACGTACCATTTCAGATTTGCGCGGTCGAACAGACCGAAGCGCTCGCCGCTCCCGTAGTAGCAGTTGTTGTCCCACCACACGCACGGTACGCCGTATTCCTTAGCCTTTCCGAGATAGTAGGTGACCCACTTCACATTCTCGTCATCTATGCGCTCTTCCGTTACCGGCCTGCTCTTGCTCTGGGAACCGTACTCGGTGATTATCACCTGTCTGCCGCTGCTCAGCAGATACTTGTCTATCGTGCTGAACAGATTGTCGATATCAGCCGCCACATACTCGGTAAATTCATATACCTCCCAGTCCGCTTTCGGGTGGTAGGTAAAGCCGTACGGCGTATATGCGTGAAGCGATACCAGCACACGGTCGTCCTCCGGCAGTTCGAGATCTTTGAGCGCCGAATCCGTGACCGCCGCCGCGAATGTCGTTATCAGCAGGGCGCGTTTCGCATTGTTGCCGCCGGTCGCCCTCACGGTGTCCACAAAGGTCTTGTTCAGCACATTGAGCGCCGCTCTGCCGTCCTTTGTGCCGCCGTTCCACTCATTCTTTCCGCCCTCTATCCTCGGCTCGTTCAGACCCTCGAACAGCAGGTGGTCGCCGTAGTCCGCAAAGCTCTCCGCTATCTGCGTCCACAGCGCCTCGAAACGCGGCATGAAGCTGTCAAGCTCCTCCGTCGCGGGGCGTATCCATTCCGTCTCGTGGTGGGTGTTCAGAATGACGTACATATCGTTTGCGAACGCGTAGTCCACTATCTCATGCACTCTCGCGAGCCACGCTTCATCTACCTTATAGTCGCCGTCCGTCGCCGTATGCCGGCTCCATGTGGTGGGAAGACGGATAACATTGAAGCCCGCCTGCGCTATCATATCTATCATCTCCGGGGTCGTGACCGGATTTCCCCACGATGTCTCACCGTCGGGCGCGTCGAGCGTGTTGCCGAGGTTCCAGCCCGTCTTCATCTCCGCTATCAGGTCTTTAAGCGGAATGTCGCGCATCGTCCCGTAGTTTACGGTACTTTCTTCCGCGGGGGCGGCAGAAGTCTCCTCAGCCGCGGTATCCGCAGATGTATCGGCAGCCGGCGCGGGAGTATTGCCGCAGCCGCACAGGAGCAGTGCCGCGCTTACCGCGAGCGATGTGATCCTTATTGTTTTTCTCATCTCATCTCTCCTTTCCGTTATAATGTACAGTATAACATATAATCATTCCGATTTCAAGAGGTTTGCGTATATTTTTGAACACCGTATTGAATATGCTTATTATTTCTGATATAATATTTTCGTAAAAGTGTGACCCTTGAGGGGTATTTTCCGTCTTTAGTACAGAGGACGCAAAAGCGGGAGGAAAATATGAACGACAAAGATATAATCGGACTGTACTTCGCGCGGTCGGAAAATGCCATTTCCGAGACGGACAGGAAGTACGGCGGCTACTGCCGCACCCTTGCATACAACATTCTCGGCAATACGCAGGACAGCGAGGAATGTGTGAACGACACCTTTCTTCGGCTGTGGGAGCTTATCCCGCCGGAGAAGCCCGCGAAGCTCGGCGCGTTTGCCGCGCGTATCGCCCGCAATCTCGCTCTGGATATGCTCGACAGGATATCCGCCGCAAAGCGGGGCGGCAATTCACATACCCTCGCCTATGACGAGATATCCGAATGTGTGCCGTCGCGGGTGAGCGTGGAAAGATCGGCGGACGAGCGGGAGCTTGCGCGGCTCATGGAAGAATTCGTCACCTCCCTGCCCCGCGAAAAGCGGTATATATTCATGAAGCGGTACTTCCATTTCTGCTCCGTTTCCGAGATCGCGGAGCAGATGCTCATAAGCGAGAGCAAGGTAAAGATGACACTGAAGCGCACCCGCGAAAGGCTGAGGGAATTTCTTGAAAAGGAGGGCGTTGAACTGTGAGGACACCGGAAGAAAAAATACTGCGCGCGATAGGAAGTATCACAGATGACAGGCTTATCGCAAAGACCATGCCCGGAAAGCGGCTCAACCTTTCCGGGACTGTACGTGTACACGGGTCCGCGGCTCCCGCAGAGCTGCCCCCCGTAAGCAGGCTGTATATTTTAAAGCGGGCTGTGATCGGCATTGCCGCGGCGGCTCTCGTGATAACGTGCGCGGTGATGCTCTGGCGGTATATCCGCTATGACTACGTTGACCCCGACAGAACGGACTTCCGTGACGCGGCGTACAGCGGATATGAAGACCTTCCCGTGCTGCCCGATGACGGCGCGGACGACGGAAGCGGGCGGGACAATGTATTGCTGGACACAGCGGAGAGCGGCGACGGCGATTCGGGGCTTGAATACCGCGTGGAGCTGTTCGCCGACAACGTGTACCGCCTGTCCGCCGACGACCCGTATATGCTGGTATGCGACCCTTACGCGCTCGTCACCGATATGAACACCGGAAAAGAGGTCGGGACTTTGCACTTCTTCCCCGGAGAACCGCGCATAATGCCCGCAAAGGGCGTGAAGTACGACACCGGCGGGACAGGTATGGAATGGCTGCGCGCACGCACGGAGTTCATGTACACCGAAAGCGCCGCATACCCCCTGTTCATCACGCAGTACGCCGCGGAAAAGGGCGGTATGTACACCACATTCTACGGGATAAACGCGGACGGTGAGCTTGAAATGTTCCACAACGCCTTTGTCGATAAGGGGATACTCTCCGAGGGGACTACCTGCGGCATGGAGCTTTCCGGAAGCGAGAGCATGATCGGAAATTATTTCATAGACCCGAAACGGGAGCTGGTATTCGGGTTCGACTTTGAGAATATGCTCATCAATGTCTATAAGGGTACCCAGCCGCCCGAAATGCCGGAGATCGTCCGCAGCCCCGTTGACGGCCCCGAAGTAAGGCGGGAGAACAATACCGTCCCCGGACTGCCGTTACAGGAGAAGTACCTCAGCGACAGACTGCCCGCAGCCGGAGAGGGTGACGCGGTGAGCGATTATATGCTGCTGTGCGCGAACGGCACCGTGTATCAGTTCATCACCTACGGAAGAGTACCATACGGCGACGCTCTGAAAAGCGCCCGCGACCTTGCGGGAATGAGACAGGATACCGTGTCGGAGCTTTTAGAGGGCGTGAAGATGATCTCCGACAACGGGGAGCTTAAAGAAGAATACCTGCCGCTGCTGCAAAAGGCGCAGGGGAATGACTTTTTCACCAATGAGCAATACACCGCGACAGACCTCTACTATATCGGGGAGAACTATATGATATCCGTCGGCAAGGACGAATGGGGGACGGGCATACGGTATCTGCAAAGGCTCACTGACAGCACAGACTGGGGGAAAACGGCTCTCGGACTGCGGAAAGATCTGGAGCTGCTGTGGACTGCCGCCGCCGAACAGCCCGACAGATACGGGGATATGAGCATCGTACTCGTCACCTCGGTAATGCAGGGGAAGAATATACAGTTCACCCTCGAAGCCGTCGTCCGCGCGGGCACGGACGATCTCGCCGCCTACCTCACGGAGCGGGGCGCGGATATGGAGCTGATGACCGTCCTCACGCCGGAGCAGGAGCGCGGGACTTACCTGCCCGTCGGCTGCATCTACGCCGACGAAAACGGCACGGAGACAGTCAGGGACTCCTATAACAGCTACGGCTCCTCGTTCCTCGCGTGGGACGGCAGAGTTTACCGCGCAATGGCGGTGCATACCACCGAGGACGTTTACAGATTTGCGGAGATAAACGGCTTTGACGAGCTTGAAATGGCTCTCGGCAATGTCCCCATAGAGGAGCTGCCGGAGATCACCCCCTATGAAGAGATCTTTGACCCCGTTCTCATGCCGTATGACGCGAAGGGGCATAAATTCTTCGCCGCCGGTACCTCATACATCATAGAAAAATATCCGGAAGCCCCCGGAGAGCCTGTCGGGTATGTCGTATATCATCTTGACGGACAGATGACCATAGTCCGCAAAGAAGCCGTGCTGTTCAGACTGCACCCCGTTTTCAGCGAGAGTGAAGAGCGCTATGAGGTGAAAAAGCTCGACTTCGTTACGGCAGTCCTTAACGGCGCCGCGGGAACATTCGAGCGCCCGAAGCTTCGCATCACCGCCGACCCCTCATCTCACAGCCTTCTTGAAAAAGTCATCAGACGGCGGGACTTCACTCCCTACTACTGGGAAATATGTGAATAAATTCTTGATTCTTAATTAAAAAAATGTAACCCCGTAGGTGGTTCCGGTGTCTGTATATATGAAAGGGATATTTTACAGCGGGGAGGAAGCAGCGTGACAGACAATGACATAATGGAATTATACTTTTCGCGCTCGGAGAATGCCATTGCGGAGACGGACAAAAAGTACGGCGCATACTGCCGGAGCATGACATACAGCATTCTCGGAAGCAGAGAGGACAGCGAAGAGTGCGTGAACGACACATACCTGAAAGTGTGGGACACGATACCGCCCGAACGACCGAGGAAATTCGGGGCATTCCTGTCGGCAATAGCGCGGAATATCGCCCTCAATATGCGCAGGAGCCGTTCGGCAGTGAAGCGCGGAGGCGGGAACGCGGAAGCCGTGTATGACGAGATAGCCGAAGTGGTCGCGGACAGCAGCACCGTGGAGTCGGAGTTCGACGACAGAGAGCTTGTGCGCACCTTAAACGCGTTCCTCGCGTCTGTCGGCGGCGAAAAGCAGAAGATCTTCATGAAGCGCTACTACCATTTCCGCAGCGTTTCCGAAATCGCGGAAGAAATGGGGATAAGCGAGGAAAAGGTCAAGACCACCCTGCACCGGACGAGGGAAAAACTGAAAAAATATCTTGAAAAGGAGGGGATCGGACTGTGAAGGACAGGAAAGAAATTCTCATGGACGCTATCGGGAAAGTAAACGAAAAATATATAAAAAACTCAATGAGCAAAGACAAGGCTCCCTCACTGCTGATAGATGACTATATCACTTCACAGTCCGGAAACGCCTATGAAGTGAAGCCCGTCCCCATGCCCGAAAAGCGGAAATTCCCCGTGAAAACGGCAGTGTTCACGGGTATAGCGGCGGCTCTGATGATAACGGCGGCGGGAGTCGTGATAAACAGGCTCGGCGCTGATAAGATCACCACGGGCAGCGCAAGCGTAACAACAGCCGTCACCACGGCACCCCCCGATATCACGACGGCAGCCGTCACCACAACGTCCGACCTCGGCACCGCTTCAAACCCCTATTACCTGCGGGATATGTACCCCATGTACTTTAACTGCTCAACATTCAAGGGGCTGGAAGTATATGCCGACAGGAACGCCGCCGGAGAATGGCAGTTCCGGCTCATGTCCGGCACGGATATGATAAAGACGGAGGAGCAGATATATTCCCTCCCGCCTGTCGGGGCTGAGGAGATGCGCACTGTCCTCGCATGGTACAGTAAACAGGAGACGGAGCCTTTATACGTATTCGTGCTTGACGCGGCTACGGGAGAAGAACTGAATGATCCCGAAGTCACCGCTATGCTCGGCATCACGGAGCCGGACGCGGTCATACTGCCGGACGATGCACCCGTTCTTACGACTGCCGCGGAAAGCAGCGCTTACGATACCGGCGGCGATGTTATCCCTCTGCCTGCGGTCACGGAAACGAGCGCTTACGATACCCTCGTTCCGCCGCCGGAGGAAGCTGCCCCGGAGGAAGCTGCCCCGGAAGAAGCTGCCCCGGAGGAAGCCGTTACCGTGGACGATACCACAGCGGTGATGAACTATAACGAGTTTGTAAACGCGGCATTTGAGATACAGGAGCAGAGATTTTACAGCTCGGAGCCGAATCCCGGACAGAATTTCCCCGCTTACGGCGTGACCGTGACAGGCGGGAAAGCCTATTCAATGGAGACTTTTGAGATAAGCGCCGACAGTTTCCTCAAAGATATAGAGGGAATGGGATTCAGCGACCGGTTCATGCAGGTAATAAAGCCTTACTGCGACGGCGACAGGCTCGACCCCGGAATGATGACCGCGGACACGGCGGGAGTGACCTCGGCGGTGGGACTTATGGACAACGAGCCGAGGGCAGGAAGATATTACCTGCTCGGAGAGTACCTTCTCGGTACGTTCGACGACGGAATGAGCTTCTGCGTGTACCGGTACAGTGAACAATACACCGCGCTCCGGAAGATCATCGAGACACTGTGGCGGGAATATTACGGCGGCTTTGAGGGAGATATCGCGGCGGTGCTTGTAATGGACTGGGGCAAAGGTGAAGAATACCTGAAAATAATCACCGGAGAGGAAAACACCGGTAAGATACGCGAACTTATCACAGAAGCGGCACCCGATACAGAGGGGCTGTACAGGATAGTCACACGGGAGACCGAGCAGAACTCGTGGCTGCCGATAACGAATATCACGCACAATAAGGACAACACCGAGATATACAGCTACCCGCTCACGCAGACCGACGTCTATAATATCGCGTTCGACAGCGGCGCCTACAGCGGTGCTACCTAATACACCCTGAGCGAATAGGGCGAGATAGCCGACCGGCTCGCGGAACTCGGAGCGGGTGACGCGGCGGAGAGGTTCAGGAGCGATGCCGCAAAGGTCCATGCGGACGGCTGGTCTTTTGAATGGCTCACACCGTATGACAGCATTTTCGACCTTGTGAAGCTGGGACAGAATACAAACGTATATCTGAAAATCACCGACGATATCATTATCGAACAGATCGCCGCCGATAAAAACGACCCCGACCCGGAAATGCGCATACTCACAAAGGAACCCCAGCTCACGGCTCTGCGCAGCGCGGTGATATACTTCCGCTCCTTCCCGTCCCTCGACTTTAAGGAAAGCAGTTTCAGACAATACACGGGCGAAAGGCTGATAGTTGACTGGGACTATATGAAGACCCCCGGTTCCTCCGAGCCGAACGCCACCTTCACCTTCATTGCCGAAACCTCCGACCCGGAAATGCAGAACAGCTATGACGAATGGAGGGAAAACGTGAGGAACTACATCTGCGCTATGGGGCTTATTCCGAGGGACAGGCTAACCGTCACCTCCGACCCCGTTGACTTCGGTGACATACCCGGCTATGAGCCGTTCTGACAACAGAAAAAGCAGTTCCGGAAAACTCCGGGACTGCTTTTCGTTTACAGGAATTTCTTTAATCCGTCGGCGTACTTTTCTTCCTCACTCAGCAGAGTTTCCGCGTTTTTTATCGTGTCCTGCGAGGCATGGCGGCTATGGTTCACCGAGCGGGCGATATCAACTATGCCCATATTGGTGCCGTTGTACATAAGCTCGGCGATATTACCGGCGCTGTGGTCACGCATGGTCTTCATGGCTATACCCATGCCCGCCATTGCCGACTGCATTGCCGGAACGGGGTTCGGGGTGTGACCCTCTTTCGCAAGGGTGTTCTTCACGTCTATGCAGTTGCGGGCGTAGTGCTTCATCTGCCGTTTCAGATAGTCGTTCAGCTCGCTGTCCGCGCTTTTCGCAAGCACCTGCTTCGTGCTGTCGTATGCCATGCGGCTGTTTTTGTAAATGGTATTCAGAATGTCTATATCGTTTCTTCCTAACATATCATCAGTCCTTTCGCAAAATTATTATGCGCAGAAAAAACGAAAATATGTTATTACGAAGAGACCCGCGATAAATCATTCTTAATTCTTAATTTTCCTCGCTTCCTCCCCATTCGACGAGGGTGAAGCCGGTTCTCTCAAAGTGCGGAAGTTCCTGTTCGGTAATGTCCACGGGCGTATCGCTTGAATAGTACGTCATAAACACTCGTATCTGCGTATCGGGAGCGGGTGATACTGTCAGCGGAACACTCCGCGCGTAATCATCGGTATGCAGGGTTATCACGTTGTACGGGTTATCCTGCATCTTCGGCAGCCAGTAGATGATGAACTCGTTGGCTTCGCGTGCCGTCAGACCTATGTACATCAGCTTTTCGCGGAGGAACTGCGCGGTGTCCTTTCCGGAAACGCAGAAGCCCTCGCCGCTCGTCATGATGTCCCTGCTCTGCCCCTCCCAGTACAGGCAGTAGTATTCGTCGCCGTTACTGTCGTACAGTGTACCGTCGGGCATTGCGGTCACGTTCCAGCCGTCACCGTAGTCGGGGTATGTGCAGGTAAGCTCACCGCCGAACGGGAAGTTCACCTGTACCGAAACGTCGGTCTGCTCTTCGGGATAGAGGTAGATGACGGGCTTTTCCTTCGCTCCCTCGAAGGACAGTCCGAGGAATTTCTCATATTCCGCATCTTCCGCGCCTGTGTAGAACACATTCAGCAGGTCATAGGGGAACTGCGCGGAGGGAGTGAAGTAATTGCTGAAACGGTTTTCCTCCCACGATATCTCGCCCTGCCAGATATCTGCCTTCGGGTCAAGGGTAAGACGGCGTATCTTACTGAAATCGTCGTTAAGGTTCTCATAGAGCATATAATACACGTTGTAAGGATTACCCCCCATTATCGAATAGCCGCGGGAATTATCGCTCACCCATTTGTAATATGTCTCTGTTTTTCCTTTGAGCGGATTGTAGGCTTCATAGGGCTCAACCTTTATCTCCTCGTCAAGATAATAGCACTTATATTCCGTGTTATCACCGGAAGTGACCTCCTCAGACCAGTTAAGGCGGAGTATATCGAGTTTGCCGTTCTTTATCGTGAGGAAGTCATGCTCCTTGAAATTCATCAGGTGCCAGCCATGCTCGTTCTTCGGGATATATACGCACTCGTCGAGCCAGAAGTCGCCGTAATCGCCGAATTCCGTCTCCCCTATCTTCTCCATTGCGGAGCCGTTATAGCGGAATACGCGGAGCGTGGCGGTAGCGTCGGGACCTCCCATGTACTGCGGTTCGCCGTCCACCGCGAGGACTTCGGGGGTGCCGTCGAAGTCGAGATCGACAAGCTCAAATGATATGGTGTTCGCCGTTATCATCTCGTCCCTTGCCGCTGCCATTGCGGCGGCAATTCC
>CAMVGH010000059.1 GCA_947166945.1 uncultured Clostridia bacterium | reverse complement strand
TATTCAGGGCAGGTATAGGTTAAGGAGAACTTGATTTGTGATCAGTATATCATAATAAGAAATGCTGTCAACTATATCGCGCTCGTGGGAAACAAAGCGCTTGCCGACCTTGATGAAAAAGCAGGATATTACGGAGAGAAGATCGTGCTTGAGGCACAGATGCTCGGCCTTAACACATGCTGGGTAGCAGGCACCTACGGAAAAGGAAAATGCAAAGCCGAAAAAAGCGCCAGCGAGAAGATAGTTTGCGTTATTGCTATCGGCTACGGCGAGAATGAAGGCAGCAATCACAAATCGAAATCGCTTGAAAAGCTCTGTGCTTTGAAAAAAGATGATATGCCCACATGGTTCAGAAACGGAATGCTTGCGGCTACACTCGCTCCCACCGCATTAAATCAGCAGAAATTCGTTATCGACATTGACGGCCAGGATGCTGTTATCTCTGCCGGAAAAGGTCCTATGACGAAGATAGATCTTGGTATTGTCAGATACAACTTTGAAGCGGCTTCAGGACATACGTGCAGGAAGATCTGACACTGAATATATTGTGTATCTATCATATAGGTCAGAACATGAAGAAAAAGTTTTTTACAAAAAAGAGAGTCATATGATCATCCGGAACGTTCTTTTGAAAGGAAATATCATGAAAAAGACAAAAGCAATATCAATGCTCATTTTAACACTGCTGAGTGGAATGGCTGTATTCTTCATTTCCGCTTGCGACGGTGCATCAACCGGCGGGGTCAGGTATACCGTGAAAGGTGACCACGCCGTTGTATCGGGCTGCAGCAAAGCCATTGCCCAGGTCACGATACAACCGGAATACGAAGGTGTTCCTGTAACGGAGATGGTTATGTCCTCCAAAAAAGGCTCTGTTCCGGTCACGGCGGCACAGAGCCTTTGTAAGCTTATGGTCTGTCAGATGAAATCAAAGCCGGATATGAGCCACTGGTCGCCTTCCTTGACGAAATATGCCTTGCCGTAGCCGTTCATATCGCTGAAATCGCGGGTGGTCGCGGTGAATGAAGTTTCTGTGAGATCGCCTATCTCAACTCCGAGGTGTGTCGGGAATATAAGATAACCGCGGGGCTTGCTTATGTCAACATAAAGCGAGCCGTCCTTCGCCATAAACATTTCCTTGCTTTCCTTTATAAGGTTGTCACGAAGTTCGCCGGTGCAGACGTTGCCAATCCAGCTGTCAAGTCCTTCCGACGGGTCGCCGAAGCGATTGTCGATGACTTTGACGAACTGTCTGCCCTCAGGCTGACCGCTCATAAGGTCATTCACATCTATCCTGATAGCTCCTCCGCCCGCAACAGCGCCCATGATCGTCGAAAGCTCGTTCATATGACTTACCGCTATCTGCTCGAACTCATTGCGCACAAAATGCGGATCACCGTCATGACCTGCGTAAAGGTCGTTCTGCGGGTATGTATCGGAAACCGAGAAACTTTCCCATATCTTTCCGTCATCTTCGCAGAATGTAAACCACGGGACTTTCTGACCGTTTTCGTGCTCCTCATATTCGAGCTTTACAGTACCGAATGACGCTCCGCCGCCTCTGTATTCAAGCTCGTAAGTGCCGTCTGTTTTTACGGTGAGTGTTCTTGAATCGAGAACATCAGTTTCGTTCCACACACCGACTATGTCGGCAAGCTCGGGCTCGTGGCTGCGTATGAAGCGCGGTTCGCCGGACTGTCCCGCGGAAATGTCGTTGAGCGGTACTTCTCCTGAAGCACCGAAAGCGTTCCATAATGTGCCGTCATTCTTGTAGAACGTGTACCAGAATGTTCTGGTGTCGTCGGGGTTGAGCGCGTATTCGAGTCTGATGGTACCTTCAACAGTGTCTGTCTGGTTTGAAGCGATGAAAGAGCCGTTGTAAAGGTCGCTTCCTTCAGTTATTGTGAGCGTAGTGTCGCTGCTGTTCCATGTTCCCGCGAGTGACTTTACGCTTATGCTCGAAGCGGGCGGATCGGGCAAGGGATAGAAGCCGTATTCGTTCGCCTCGCCGCTGGTCTTGTCCATATCGTAATCTGGTATCGGCGCTACAAGGTCAGCCTTGAAGTAACCTGTGTCATAGTCGCTGCTTCCGTCGCCTTTTGCGATAGAGGTCATATACCAGCCGTCATAATCGCTCTCATAAACGCTTATCTGCGTACCGACCGCTATATCTCTGATGACCTCAGAGTTCTCGTCCGCGTCGCTGTACAGCTTCATAGCGTCGCTGCCCACTACATATCCCCCAAAGAGCGGATCGCCGAACGGGAGCTTGTGCGGCCATTCCTTGATATTCTTCTGTCTTATGTAGCCCACATATTCGCCGCCGAGTTCGGCAAGATACCAGCCATCTGCGTCGCAGGAGTATATATCGACTATCGTGCATACCGTAAGATCGTCAATGACTTTTGCGGCGTTATCGTCCGGAGCGCTGAGAAGGTATCCGTCGGTGCAGTCCTCGGCTATATATCCTCTGAAAAGGCGGGTATGACCGGTTAAGTCGGGAGCGGGAGCTTCGGTCGTTTCGGGAGCGGGAGCTTCGGTCGTTTCGGGAGCGGCAGTTGTTGTCGTTGTTGTCTCGGCAGCAGCAGCAGTGGTTGTTGCAGCGGTAGTAGTTGTTGATGCGGCAGCACCGCCGTTATTCTGCGCACAGCCGGAAAGCAGAAGTGCGCACGCAGCAAAAATTGTGATGATAGCTTTTCTTTTCATGGTAAATTCCTTTCGCAAATTGGTTTTGATTTACGTTTTTTTCTTTGAGCCGTTTCTGTAAATAAAGACGTGAAAAAGATAAAATGGTTTCGTACTTTTTGGTAAATCGTGGTATGTTTGTGTAATGCTGACAAAAAAAGAGCATGATGCAAGCTGCAATTGTGCGTTTTGCAAACTTTCTGTAACTTTGCGAGTTTATTATACAACATATATAAATATAATGCAATATAATTTTGAAATAAAATCAAATTTTTTTTGATTTACGGACGAACGGTTTACCTGGCAAAAAACGATAAAACAGGTGAAAACAGAAGCCGAACTGAATGATAACAAATAAAAAATTGTCAAGCCCGCATCTCGCGGGCTTGTTTCTATTAATAGTAAGTTTAAATGGCTAGTAGGTTTCATTGACTAGTAGAATCCTTTGATTAGTAAATTCCATTGACTGGTAAATTTATACGATCGATGTTTTTTCTTGAAAGTTGATTGCTTTTTTCAAGAATATGAACTAAATAATCTCGAGTTTTGACTGATAACGCAAAAATCTAAAGCGTTCTACAAAGACAGTTTTACCCACGACATTTGTGGGAACAAAAACAGGCTCAGCTTTTGAGCCTGTTTTTGTTATTTCAGGAAACGACTTTATCTGTATCAAGCATATAATAGATCCTTCTGCTCTCCCTGTTGGATATCAGCAACTCACCAGGGATCAGTTTCATCAATTCAGAAAGCGTTGATTTTCCGATATTGAGATACTTCATCAGATCAGTGCGTGAGATACCTATATGCGAGAAGAGTGAAGCCTGTATAAGCAGTTCATATATTTCAGAGATATATTTGCTGCCGCTGTTCGGAAGAGACGGTATCAGTTTTTCATAATATGTCAGCTTTTCGTATTTATCTGTAAGCTCTTCAAGCAGCTGCTCTTCCGATTGCAGTATTATCTGCAGGAACATCTCGACAAACGGCGTAAGTTCACCCCTGCTGTTGGGATGCTCACAGATCGTGAAGCCTTTGTAATACTCCCCCAGGCGCTCCTTGACTGTATATGAAAGCCTGTATCCTATCAATGGATTCAGATATTTTGAAAGGAGATAGCAGCTTATAAACCTTGACATCCTGCCATTACCGTCGTAGAATGGGTGGATATAGCAGAACAAAAAGTGAAAAGCAGCTATTCTGATAAGCCTGTCACAATTCCCGTTGTTCAGGAAGCCAAGAGCTTCGTTCATCGCTGTGATTATTTTCTTTTCAGGAAACAGTCCATGATGGACAGGCTTTCCGTCATTACCATAAACGCTGACTCCTTTTGCTCTGAAATACTGCCCGTCAGGAATATCATCCTTCTCTATCTCGGCAACGAATATATCATCATATATCTTCCGTATATCTTTGCAGGCAGACAGAGGAATATCTTCGCTGTTCATAAGGACAGTATATTTATTCACAAGTCCCACAAAGCGGTCACTTTTGCTGTACACATCGATATTCTCAATTATCTCACTGATCTCCTTGCGGGTGCTGTGCACACCCTCGATGTCGTTGGTTTTTACTACTTCCTCAATGAGGCACCTGTTTGCGAACTGTCTTGTAGCAATATCAGGCAATCTTGCAGCGATCTCATTTATCTTCTTATCAATGCGTTCGATCTCAATTATTGTATTCAGAGATGACGGCGAAGGATAGATGAAGAACTTCGATTCTCCATTGCTCAAGTCAAAATGTATAGTATCATCACTGCCGAAACGTTTTGAGTATTCTGCTTCATACTGTTTTTTATCTGAATAAAACAGCTTATATAAAGATTTAGCGGACATATTTGCTCCTCTGCCTAATTAATATTCCAAAATTTTATGATTATCGGAACTTACAACCATTGTATCACATATTTTATCCATTGTCAATATCCTCGCTAAGGCATAACAGTCAGTTTTTCGACATAAATACATATAATATGATCATACACAGGATCGAGATGTTTTTTTATCCTATCTTTCTGAGTGCTTGTGTAACCATATACCCTAAAGGGTATATAATAGTAATGAAGTAATAATGCAGGAGATGATGGCCATGAACCCTATTGCAGAATTTGTTAAAACGAACAGAAAAAAAGCCGGTCACACGCAGGAAGAATTTGCGATGCGCTCAGGCTTGGGACTTCGTTTTGTTCGTGACCTTGAACAGGGTAAAGAAACGGTGCGCATGGATAAAGTAAATAACACTCTTGAAATGTTCGGGGCTATTGCTGTTCCCGGAAGAAAGGAAGATAAATAACGGACGCGTTCAGAAAAGCTTATGTCAAAGCGGCTTAAAGAGCGCTTCTCGGAATTGATCGAAGACAGATGCAGAATCCTGCAATAAAAACATGTTGGTCTTGTTTATTGAAAAGACCCAAAATGAAATTTGTAAGTGATATGATGTTATATGGCATTAAATAATTGTATTGACTTTTTTGGTAAAATCATATATAATAATTACAAATCAATATTCTGGAATGATGTGTCATATAGCCTTCATGATCGTCTGTCATGACGTTATTGCATCGGCACTCCGGGAAATGGAGAAAAAATGGTCAAGAAAATTAAAAACAATACTTTGATATTCGGACTGATCTTCGCTATCGCGTCAGCCGTTTTTATCCTGGTCTTCGGCAGTCTGTTCTTCAACGACAACAGACTGGGGGAATACCTGTTCAATATCGGCGTGAATCAGCTGGGTTCACTGATATGTGCGGCGCTTTTTTTCGGAAGCATGAAACAGAAAGGTGACGGAACAAAAATCTTCCGGACCCTTATCATCTGTTCAAGCGCCAGCTTCGCTGTCAATACCGCAATAAGCTATACATTGCAGGCACCGGAATACTGCACGGCTTGTTTCATATTCTGCTTGACAAGCAAACTGATAGATCTTGTGATGATCTTATGCTTCTATGAGTATGTAAACCAGACCCTCAATTTCAGCGGCATGATCAAGAAAATTGCCGACAGGGTGATACCGGTCCTGATGGCGCTTGAAGCCATTACCCTGCTTTTAAATATCTTCGCTCCGGTAACTTTCTATATAGACGCCGACGGAATGTATCAGTCAACAGACTTATCATTGGTGGAAGATATATATCTTATTGTGGTATCTGTCACTGCGGTCATACTGATAATCAGAAGCAAAAGTCCGCGCTCGCAGAAGGCGGCTGCTCTCACCTTTATATTCTTCCCGATCATAGAATATCTCATAACAGGAGCAATGTTCGGCAACGCAGGTCAGTACGGCATCATTCTGATGTCGCTGGTAATTATGTACTGCGTCATTTTCAACGATAAGAGCAAAAAGCTTGCTTCCACACAGGTAGAGCTCAATGTTGCCACGCAGATACAGGCGGATATGCTTCCTTCTATATTCCCCGCATTCCCCAGGCGCAAAGAGTTTGATATCTACGCTACTATGACTCCGGCAAAGGAGGTCGGCGGTGACTTCTACGACTTCTTCCTTGTCGATGACGACCACCTTGCATTGGTAATGGCTGATGTTTCCGGAAAGGGAGTTCCCGCCGCGCTGTTTATGGTAATTGCAAAAACGCTCATAAAGAATCATGCGCAGCTCGGAGAATACTCTCCCGCAAAAGTACTGATGAGCGTAAACGAGCAGCTCTGCGAGGGCAATAAGGCTGAACTTTTCGTAACGGTATGGCTGGCTATACTTGAAATATCCACCGGTAAGGGCAAGGCGGCAAATGCCGGACATGAGCATCCTGCGCTGCGCCGCAAGGACGGAATGTTTGAGCTTATCGAGTACCGTCATTCACCCGCAGTTGCGACAATGGAGGGAATACGCTTCAGAGAGCATGACTTCGAGCTTCACCCCGGAGACAGCCTGTTCGTATATACGGACGGTGTGGCGGAGGCTACCGATGCGCGCAACGAACTTTACGGCGGCAAGAGAATGATCGATGCCCTTAATAAGGACCCGGACGCTTCGCCGGAGGAACTGCTTGCAAATGTAAAGGCTTCGGTAGATGAATTTGTCGGTGAAGCTCCGCAGTTCGATGACTTAACAATGCTTTGTATTAAATACTTTGGCGCATGTAATGACCAATAAAAGCGCTTGCCGCGCCGGAAGCAGAAACTTTTATAATCTTACTATTGATTTTTGAAACCGAATGTGATATAATGATGCTATCTATCTGAATTTGAGGAAATAATATGGATCGTCAGCTAATTCAATATACAATATTCGTCGGGCTTGCCGATCGTAAGACAGGCTTTCAGAAATACAGTACTGAAAAATACCTTTCTATTTTAAAAAATCATCAAGTCATTGCCGTAAATGCTTTACATATATGCTGTTTTGTGGTATAATCAGTGATATAAACTCGGATTTCGGAGGTAAAATATGGACATTGACATTCTTTTGGTTTTGCAGGAATTCAGAAACGGAATCGGTTCTTGTCTTACAGATTTTATGACAAAGATGAGTTTCATCGGTGAAATGAACACGGTGCTTATCATTATAGCACTGATCTACTGGTGCGCCAACAAGGAATTCGGCAAATACCTTTTAATGGGCTGGAGCGGTAACAGAGTGATCAACGGGTTACTGAAGGTAACAGCCTGTGTTTACCGTCCGTGGATCAGAGATCCGCGCATCGTGCCTGACAGCGCTGCATTGGCTGCGGCGACCGGGTATTCCTTTCCGAGCGGGCATAGCATGAACGCTGCATCGCTGTTCGGAGGAGGTGCTATCCGTAAGGAACTATCCAAGGGACTTCGTATAGTATTGGGTATTATTGTTGTACTCATTGCTTTCAGCCGCAATTTTCTGGGTGTGCATACGCCCCAGGATATTCTGATAGGTACAGGTGCAGGACTGCTCGTGATGTGGCTTACCGGCAAGCTGATCGCCTGGGTAGATAAGAATCCCGGAAAAGACATAATGGTGGCGTGCATCGGTATTGCCGGCGCTGTTGCCGTTGCGGTATTTGCCGCGGTCAAGTCCTATCCGATGGATTTTAATGAAGCAGGCGAACTGCTGGTAGACGGTGCAAAAATGGCGAACGATACTTACAAAGGGGTTGGTTGGTGCGTCGGATTTCTGATAGGTTGGATCCTGGAAAAGCGATATGTTAAATTTTCAACCGATATTCCCATGATGACGCGGATAACAAGGCTCACGACCGGACTTCTGAGTTATTACGCTGTAAGCCTTATCCTTAACCCTTTGTTAAAAAGCTGGATTCCCGGTGTGGGCGGCACTGTCACGACCTGCTTTATTCAGATGTTCTATGTGACATTCGTTTTCCCCTTATTCATAAAACTTTTTGAACATATCCCGGCAGCGTCGAAATAACAAATGCTGATCTTCATTAGTAACACAATATGTATCAAGCCCGTGCAAACGGGCTTGTTTCTTTGTAATCAGAAACCTCACGCCTGTTCCGGGGGGCTTCAGACTACAAAAAAACACCGCTTTCATAAGAAAACGGTGTTATGATATGAATAGTTCCCTAACGATATCTTTTCATTCAAATACAGATATCTTTCGCAGCAACAGCCAACGCGTTCCTTAAATCAGAATCTTACTTTTTTTGCGGAAAGCCTTTTTATTTCTTCAAAATCCTCGACAAGTCCAAAGAAAAATTTCCTTTGTAATTCATTTCCTATTACCGTTACAGGTTTGAGCTGTGCGATCGAATTACCTTTCATCAGCATCATTTCTTTGTAAAGTACATACGTCTCGGGTTGTGCAAATACAAGCTTTACAGGCTTTATAAGACCGCTCTTCACCTTATCTGCATACGAGGGATTTACCTTCTCCAGATTTCTTTCAAGGCGATCAATGACAGTTTCGGCATTCAGCTCCTTTGGAACACGGTCTATCTCCATTATGAATACATATCTGACATCATCGGTATCGGGATAGACAGAGCTGTCCACCAGCAGAAAACCGCATTCTTTCGCGGTACTGTCGGCTGCGACACGAAGCGCCATTTCCGTGGTCTTCTCGCCCATAAGACTTACGGTCTTATCGATACGGTACTGAAATTCTACCAAAGGTGTGGCGTTATAATAGCCCGTGACCAGAAGCACATCTTTCATTCGGTAACGGTAGAAGCCCGAATGATTTGTTATGATAAGCTCATATTTTTTTCCGATCTCAAGTTTGTCCATAGTGACAGGTTCAGCATTTTCTTCATCAACCGGGATAAATTCGTAAAACAAAGAATCCGGGATAAGCGCAGATTCATGTGACGCGATCTCCACGGGAACAGAAAAGATTCCCTCTGATGCTGAGATCCCACGATAGTAAAATGCTATATCAGGTCCGAGATAGCGTTCGCGTACTTCATTGGTGTATCTTGAAAATCCGGCAGATGCCCCTCCCGTAACGAATTGAAGTTCTTTCCATACCTTCGGAATAAACGGAGTATCAAATCCCTTTTCAAAAATAGCCGACAGCTCCGCCGCACGCTCCGGCATAGGTCTGATCCCGGCGGAAAGGCTTTCTCTCAGATCTTCCGGAAGCTCTATAGATTCATCTATTACACCCTTTTCAATATCATTAACCAAAAGCTTCCAATTCTTTTCTATGTAACGGCAAAAGTCAAGAATAAAGCCTGTGAACGAACAGTTTATGTTGTTCAGATCCTTGTCACAGAGGGCATATCTTGCATTCAGATATCTTGTATCGGTGCCTTTTGGCGAAAATGTTGCCTGACTCGGAGTTGGAAAAATATGTTGCCATTTGTCGATATATGGCCTGAGAGCTGCCTCCGAGATCGGTCCGTAAGGGGTCCCGTCACCGAGCTTGATTATGGAGCCGCCGCAGCGTATCAGATTCAGCCAGCGGCCGCCAAAGTATTTTTCCTTAAGATGTCTGTATAAAAATCCGGATTGATAACCCAAGCTGTATCGGGTAAAACAGTCCCTTGTTCTTTGCGTGTAAGGTATCTTTTTGGGAACGCCTACAGTTCCTGATGTCTTGTTGTACCAGACAGGCTTCTGACTGCAAATAAGGTTTTCTTCCCCGTCATTTACCATTCGATCAATATACGGTGCGTAATCGTCATACTCGGTGATCGGAACTTGTTTCCGGTAATCCTCGATCGAGGTTATCTTTTCAAAATTGTATTTCCTTCCGTATTCGGTGTCCTTGTTTTCATTCAAGAGCTCCAGCAGCAGTTTTGTCTGGACTTCCAAAGGTTTTCTTGTCATGATATCAAACCACGCAAGAAGCTTTTCCCTTTCCTCAATTCCATTTCTGCGCATTTGGTTGAGCACTTCATACATGATATTTTATCCTCCTTGTCATCTCAAATCCGAGACCTCTTGTACTTCCTGTTATCACAGCTGTTTTCATTGTATTTCCTCTTGTTTGTTTTTCTTTGTGAAATTTTTTGTATTATGCGGGTACATAAACTTCTTCTGCTCTGCCCCAAATATCTTTGTTAAGTCTTTTATAAAATTAAATAACAAACACCGCTTTACGGCGAAAACGGTGTTTAGTATATATCAGAATTATTGTGCCGTATTTATTATTATCTCTTTTGCACATCGTCCCGGTCTGAGATTACTGTGAATTATCAATATAATATCCCAATATTGAAGAACTTACTGATTATTGATGTTAATATTTGCGATAGTGATCGGCTCCGAACCGCATTCGTAAAATACAACGCCGTTTGTTTTCAGTTCCTCGATAAATGCGTCATATAAAATATGCTCGGAGAAAGGTTGGAGCATCGACACGAAAATAGTACCGTTTACTGCTGCTATCTCCGCCACCGGAAAAGATCCCGCGGGAGTAACTGTCCAGAATTCCTTTATGTGTTCACCAATCTGCGGAAACTTCCACTTGCCGACATAGCTTACAAAATACGTTGAAGAATTATAGAGATCCTCCGACAATTTCATAGAAGTCCGGATTTTATCTTCCAACGTCGGAAGCCCATTTATCATCTTTCCGACAGAACCCGATATTCCCATCGAACGGCGAACCCTGTCCTCGTCCGACTGAACGAACACCTTTCCGCGATATACAGTGCATTGTGTTTCGAGAGGCATTTTTCTTACTCTCTCATCATAATGCAGAGTAACAGAGCTTAAACAATTATGGTATGTGTCCGGTTTACCGAGCATCGGTCTTGCATTGACAATATATCTGCCTATGAGCGCCTCGGTATGTCCCTTGCAGATCTTTTCGACTGCCCTTGCCATAAACACACTTACCATTACTCCCGGACTTGCATCGTGGGCTTTTGTAAAAGGAATAAATGATTGTTCCGGTATCTTTATCTTCAGATGCAGCCCCTTCCCTTCTGCCGGGTTCAGACAGCAGCTTTTCATCATATTCATAGCAGAAACCGACGGCTGCGCAGGGAGACTTTTCAGATCAATGACCGGCATTTCATCGAGAGGATCAGCGATCTCTTCTTTCCTTATCGGATCTTCAAGCGTTCTTATTCCTCTGCTGTCGATACTGCCGTACAATTCGGAGAAATAATAGTACAGGAGCGTTGCAAGCAGATAATTAATGCCGGTCCCGTCACTGATTCCGTGATAGAAGTCCAGACAGAAGTCACAGTCCTCATAGCATACCGCCCATATATGATCGTTTGTTTCCGGCGAATTCAGAGTAATTCTTTCAAGTGAATTTATCAATGCGACCGGATTGTCATTTTGCTCGTAATATATTTCAGAATCATTTTTCCTGAGTGTAACACATAGATACGGATAACGTGCAGATGTCTTGTCAATCGCCTTTCTCATAGCATCTTTGTCAACCGGACTGTCGAGCCGGAGCCGAAGCCTTACCGTGTAGCTGCCGATCAATGTAGCATATAGCATCATTGCATCACCGGATGTTACAAAGTATTTCTCTTTTAACTGTCATGAACATACCGGATCCCGATTTCTATAATACTTAACATCATTTTTATTATATCACCTCCGATCATTACTTGTCAAGTGCTTTATGTGCCGCAACTTCCGCGATACATCTGCCGTCTGACGCATAGACGTGACCGCAATGGTAAACCGTCAGCTTTTCGCATATCTCAAATCCCTTATAATACTTGTTGTTATTCTGTTTTATAAAACCGATGGCGTTAACTGTGTCCAACTTAGGAATGGTAATCATTCAATTTTCTCCTGTAAATATAGATTTTATCTCAACAGTCTTATCTTCTGCGAATCCGCATCAAGCTCTGCTGTGATGCCAATTGGTATCGTCAGCATAGGCGCACAATGGCTGAAATCACATTCGGCAAGTACAGGTATATCGGGTCTGCCGATGTAGTCATAAATGAGATCGCAGTAGGTCATACCTGTTTCGCAGTCGTTATAATCGCGGTTCTTGCCGATGATAAGCCCGCCGAGCTTTTCAAAGACGCCGCATATCTTTAAATGTCCGAGATGACACTCCACAAGATCGGCATCTGCCTGCGTATCTTCAATAAACAGGATATCTCCTTGTCTTATCTCAGGCATATAGGGTGTTCCCCACACATTTATCAGTGCCCAGAGATTACCGCCGATAAGCCTGCCGCTTACTTTTCCGCCGTGTAATGTGACGAGCCTGTTGGGTATACGCTTTTCCTCTTTAAGCGGCTTTTCCCATTCTATAACAGCATCTGAAAAGTATTCGGGTGCCTGATATTCATAACTTTCTTCAAAGTTCAGTACATCACATAGGCATTTCAGCGCAATGTCACGGTAAGGGCTGAGCCTTGCGTAGCTTGTAACAAAATTCGTACCGTAATAAGTGGGTACGCCTGTTTGGGCATAGAGCGCAAGAACCAGCGTTGTTACATCAGACATTCCGATGACAGGCTTCGGATCTCTTGCATAATATTCATAGTCAATGTATGGCAGCATTCCGTTTGTTACGATACCGCCTACACTTGCCATAAGTATATCAACATCGGGGTCGTGAAGCAGGCTGTTGAATTCATCGGCTCTCTCCTGCGGAGTTCCGGTGCGAAAGGCGTTCTTTTTCCCCCACAGTTTGCCGTGCTTTACCCTGAACCCGTTCTCCAGCAAAAAATCCTCTGCACGTCCGGCAGATTCGGGAGAGTCATATATTATTGAATAAGACGGGCTGAAAACGCCTATCGTTGAACCTTTATTGATTTTCATTATAATGTCTCCTCTTTGCATAATGGCTTTTTACATACAGGAGCGATAAAGCATGAGCTTGAAACAATAGTATTCTACGATTGCCTGAACCTGATAAACCAAGTGTATATAGTAACAATTATATCATTCCATTTAAGTAAAGTCAATAGAAACGTCATATTTAAGTTTCCCCAAAATCAATTCCAGAAAACCGGACGAAAGCCGATAAATAAAGGGATAGAAGCAAATAAAAAATTGAAAATTGCAAAAAAACAGTGCAATATCATCTCCAATATGGTATAATGATAATAACGACAAAACCATGTACCAAAGGAGAGAATTGCACCATGTTGCCAATATGTTCAAGGGAAAATATGCCCTGAAATTCAAGAATAAAGAGGGCAAAAAGATCGATGTTAAAATCAGCATTATCCCGATAGAACTTTGCGAATTCAAAGGAACTCCATTAAATCTTTTGGTTGTCCACGGCTTCGGAGAACTGCCCATGATGCTGATAACAAACCTTTCTTCCGATGACAGAAACATTTGCGTAGATGTTTGCAAAGTCTATCTTATGCGCTGGAGAATAGAGGAATATTTCAAATTTAAGAAGCAGTCATTTGATTACGAAAACCTCCGCGTAAGATCTTTGCAGTCGATCAGAACCCTTGATTTCCTGCTGATAATGGCGATCGGATATGTTTCCATACTGTCCGATAAAGATAACACTGTGATACTGCGGTTAGAGATAATTTCAGCATCAAAAAGACTTTTCGATACCGCAGATTTCCTTTATTATGCAGTCGCCGACGGCATTTTCGAGGTGCTTAAGTTCGTAAAGCGCAGTATTTCTTCATTTATTGTCCCACCTCTCAATGATGGTCAGCTTCGTTTTGCTCCTTGGGCGGCTTGAATTTTTGGGGAAACTTAAAGCCGTCATCTATTGACAACGGCGGGAAACTGTGGTATAATTGCTTTAGCAACAGAGCAATGTGTGTTTGCTCTCGGAGCAGACAAAGTAGTTAAGAAATAACCACCAGTCCGACGAAAGCTTGGTGGTTATTTCTTTTTATTTGCGTTTGGTATCAAACCATGCGCGAATCTGAAATAACAACGCTCAGATTTGAGAAGCATTAGTAAGTACGACTTGTATTGTCTCGCCCAAAAGCTCGACTAACACGGAAAGAATACTCACCGTATCGCCCTTCTTTCACAGTCTCCGATACTTCTATCGAGAAAACTGCTCCGAGGGTGATATCCACCTTGCTTTACCTGCGCCGCAGCACCACGGCTTCACAGATATTATAGCATATTTGGGCGGGAATGTAAAGGGTTTAACAATAATAACCGCAGAGGTCAGACAAAAAGCTTTCTTCCCTTTTCAAATTCATTAACCTTAATATGTGATACTCACGACATTTGTTCAAAGGAAATTCGTCATTTGCTCCCGGAATTCTATTCCCTAAAACCGGAATAATTACGTTTTCGGGAAATAGAGTTGATGCATGTTTATTTGTTGTCTTTACTCGATTCGGCTACCATAATATCAGGCACAAAAAGAGAGGATCGTGCATCAGCACGACCCTCGTTTTCTGTTTTGGGAATATACTTTACCTTATCGGGATAGAAATTGAAAATGACCTCGATCCTGTCCGGATAAACATTTACTCTGTGAACGAACTGCTCTATAAGCGCTCTGATATTGTCAGTCTCTCCGCTGCGTATCTTCTCTCTGATCTCTGCGAAACGGGTCTTCAGCTCTTTCTCTGTAACACTCGTGACACTGCTGTCAGATTCAAGCTTCCTTACCAGTGAAACAAGCGTGGCAAGAATGCCCTCTTCTCCTGCATCTTTCCCGATTCCTTCGATAGCTTCACACATATCAACACGCTCCTCTCCTTCGTTATAGTGCAGATTTGAATTGGTAACAATATTCAGCACAAGTAACAAATATGCAGCATTGCCATCCTCCATAGCCGTGACCATTTTCAAAATATCACGATATCTCTGTACAGGAACAGAATTATTGTCTTCACCATATGGCAGAGCAATAGAAGTAGTATCCATCGGTCGCAGCTGCTGTGGGTCAATAACCTGTTCGCCACCATATATCAGAAAATTGAAAGCATCAGCAAAAGTAGCGTTGTCCTGCATATAATCTTTGGTAATTGTGTCCTTATCAGCCATTGGTATCACTTCCTGTTCAATTTTATTATAGCACTAAATTTATAAATGGAACCTCTAAAAACCCATTTTTAGAGAAAACACACCAACCGCGCCGAATACCTGTCAAGTTTCCTCGCCTTGCTTAAGGTTATGCTTCCGGAATCGTAATGATTTTCGGAGCAGGACCTATTTTTCGCAAGCTGTTTACAAATTGACAAAAATGTGTTATAATACAGTAAGACGTTTTGTTGATATTTTCGGGAATGCCTTTACTGCCAATGATAAGATCGGAGACGGTAAATGGCGTTATACATTTTAATTCCACAGTAAACTCGGAGGCGAAAAAATGAAAGGTTTTTGCGAGAAGAAATTCAGCTCTATGTTCATATCCGGCACGTTCACCAAGGCGGTCATGTACTTTATGCTTCTCAGCGACAGTATAATCGCAGGTTATTTCATAGGACAGACGGGGGTAGCTGCGATAAATGCCATTACACCGGTAACGGGAATAGTAACGTTCTTCGGTGACCTTGTATCCACAGGCGTAGGCATCGTCTATACAAGAGAGATAGGCGCAATGAAGAAAAAACGAGCCGACGAGATCTACAGCCAGGGGCTTATAATAAGCTTCTCGATCGGACTGATTTCCGCGCTGACTATCCTGCTTATTCAGGGCGAATATTTCAGACTGAACGGCATCACCGGCGAAATACTGGATCAGGCGCTTCTGTATTACCGCCTTACACCGATAAATGCGTTCCTGACGATAGTTATCTTCTATCTTGAACAGATGGTTTACAGCGACGGCGACGAACTGTGCAACAATATCTGCTACGGGTTTCAGATAGGCGGAAACATTCTTTTCTCGGTCATACTGACGAATTTTATGGGCATGACCGGAATCATACTCGGCTCGATCATCGGCAACGGTCTCGGCATACTCACCTGCATCTGGCATTACTTCCGCAAGGGAAACTCGCTTCGTTTCGTATGGCATCTCTCTTTCAAGGATTTCCTGCTTACTTCACGCTACAGCATAGTTGACTCTTCGGTATATCTTTGCTGGGCGCTCATGGATTACGTTATGATAGGTTTTGTTTCGGCAAATTACGGACAGCCGGCACTTGTCACGCTTGCGGTAGTAGTGAATCTTATCGAGTTCAGCGTGGTGCTTGACGGCGTAGGAATGGCGATGCAGCCGCTTATCGGTACATATTTCGGAGAAAAGAACCATGTGCTCATCAAGAGAGTTATGAAGTCGGGATTCAAAGCTGCAGTTCTTGAAGGTCTGATAGCTACCGGACTGATATTTGTTTTTGCAAAGCAGTTCTGCGGTCTTTTCGGTATCGGTGAAGGCGAAACGCTCGAACCTTCCATTGCCGCGATAAGGATAGTGTGCTGCGGATTTACGCTGTGCAGCGTGGTATCGCTTACAACATCCTACTATATGCTGATAGACCGTATCCGTATGGCACTGTCTTTTGCAATGCTTCAGAACGGGGCATTGTACATACTCCTGCCGATACTTGGCTCGCTTCTTTTCGGGATCAACGGGCTCTGGGTGGGATTTATCACAGCACCGCTGCTGACGCTGATCTGCGCATACGGATATGTATATCTGAGGTTCGGAAAGGACAATTTCCCGTTCCTGCTGAAAGACATAGACTCTGACATCGTGGTAATAGACGATGTACTTACGGCAGAGACCGCGTCTGCATTGTCGGAACGTGTGGGAGAGAGCTTGAAGTCCCGTGGATTTTCAGAAAAGGCTGTCAATCATGCGGCGCTCTTCATAGAAGAGATCGGGCTTACCATACTTGAAAAGAACAGTAAGTCGAAAAAAACGCTTTTGTTTGAGCTTTCACTTTTCTTTGAGGAAGACTCGGTGCTTATTGTCGAGCGCGATTCGGGCGAATTGTTTGATATGACAGACCCGGATATGCACATAAAGGGACTCAGCGGATTTATACTGAGCGGACTTATGGAAGCGCATGAAGAAAAGACATATCTTGTGACTACGGGCTATAACCGGATTATGATACGCTTTTCAAAGTCCTGAACAGATCGGAGAAATCACGATGAATGTATGTGATTTTGACGGCACGATCCACTATGCCGACTGCATCTGAAGGAAGTCGGCATTGACGAGAGCTGTCTCGGTGAGATGGCGCATCATGCTGCCGAAAATGAGGGGATTGAGAATGCACGGGCGCCGCTTTCAGAGCAGGATATACCTGACATTTTCAAAGCGTCGCTTTGATCGCTGAACATTAATTAAAGGCAACCTCTAAAAACCTTGTACAAAAAGAGAAAAAGTAGTATAACAAACTACGGAGTTACCGATGCCGCACTGCATGACAGTCAAAGGTGCACAG